>NZ_JAIUIN010000021.1:0-97814 GCF_020165665.1 Mesorhizobium sp. BH1-1-4 | reverse complement strand
CCCCACAACTGCCCCCGCAACCGCCCCCACGGGCACGCCGCTGATCGACATGCGCAACATCTCGATCGCCTTCGGCGGCATCCGCGCCGTCGACGACGCCTCGATCGATCTTTTTCCCGGCGAGGTCGTGGCGCTGCTCGGCCATAACGGCGCCGGCAAGTCGACGCTGATCAAGATCCTGTCCGGCGCCTACAAGCGCGACGCCGGCCAGATATTCGTCAATGGCGAGGAGGCAGCGATCTCCAACCCGCGCGACGCCAAGAAATACGGCATCGAGACGATCTACCAGACGCTGGCGCTGGCCGACAATGTCGATGCCGCCGCCAATCTGTTCCTCGGCCGCGAGCTGATGACCGCCTGGGGCACGCTCGACGACGTCGCCATGGAGGCCGAGGCGCGCAAGGTGATGGGCCGGCTCAATCCGCGCTTCCAGCGCTTCAAGGAGCCGGTGATCAAGCTGTCGGGCGGCCAGCGGCAGTCGGTGGCGATCGCACGCGCCATCCTGTTCAACGCCCGCATCCTGATCATGGACGAGCCGACGGCGGCGCTCGGGCCCCAGGAAACGGCGCAGGTCGGCGAACTTGTCAGGCAGCTCAAATCCGACGGCATCGGCATCTTCCTGATCAGCCACGACATCCATGACGTGTTCGAACTGGCCGACCGCGTCTGCGTGATGAAGAACGGGCAGGTCGTGGGCACGGCCCGCACCACTGACGTCACCCAGGACGAGGTGCTGGGCATGATCATCCTGGGCAAATGTCCTCCAGGTGCCATACCCGGGCCGGGTGCTCTGAAGATCGCCGCCTGAGCCGTGAGCGCTGGCCGGCGACGCCGCCCGGGCGCCCCGTGCCGTTCACGTGATATGCCAGTGATCACGATGGCTTGGCCTGACCATTGTGTTGGCCCGTCGACTTGCCCATAAAGGTCCTGTTTTGCTCATGGACCGCATCATCCGTTGAAGAAGCTTTTTCCAATCGTCGCGTTCATCGCCGTCGCATTGATCAGCATGACCATGGCGGGATTCGCTTATTTCGCGACGCAGGAGGCCGCTCGCATCAAGTTCGAGGGGGCGGCCGACGACGCCCTCAACCGGATCGAGAGCCGTATCGACCTGCATCTGTCGCTGCTGCGCTCGACGCAGGCCCTGTTCGACGCGCGCAACGGCGATATTTCCCAGAACGAGTTCAAGGCCTTTTTCAAGGCGCTGGATGTCGACAGCAATTTCGCCGGCCTGCGCGGCATCGGGTTCCTGCGACTGGTCAAGACTGGCGACGAGGCGGCGGTCGAACGCGATATTCTTCACGATTTCGGCGCCAGCCACCCGGTCTATCCCGATACCACCCAGCTCTTGCGCGCGCCGATCGCGCTTTTCGAGCCGCTCGATCCGTCAAACCAGGCCAGCATCGGCTACGACATGTTCAGTGAGCCGGTGCGGCGCGCGGCGATCGAAAAGGCGATGGCCGACGACCAGCAGCACGCAAGTGGGCTGGTGCAGCTCGGCCAGGGCACGGGGGCCGCGCAAACCTTCACCGGGTTCCTGGTCTTCGTGCGGCTCAATGTCGAAACGGCGCCGGAGGTCATCAACGCATCACGGTCCTCGACCGCCGGCTTTCTCTACGCGGCCTTCCGGGCTCGGGACCTGTTCCAGATCGCGCTCAGCCGTGCGCCGCTGCTGCCGGTCAACACCGAGATCTACGACGGCGCGGTGAGCGGCGACGATCTGCTGTTCCGATCGGAGACGCCACCGGTGTCATCCCTGGGAGACCCGCTGCTGGTCACCCGCAAGATCACCGTGGCGGGACGGCCCTGGACCGTATTGTTCAGGCCGACCAGTGCCTTCTCGCAACCGTCTTCGCGCGCCATCCCGGTGATGCTGGGGCTGTTCGGCCTGCTGCTTGCCGGCGCCATCGCGCTGGTGGCGCGCTATCAGGAGCGGGCCTATGACGCGGTGTCGGCCTTGCACGAGACGACGGAAAAGAGCCTGCTCGAAAAGGATCTGATGCTGCAGGAGATGAAGCACCGCATCAAGAATTCGATCACCAGGGTGCTGGCGATCGCCCGGCAGACGGCTTCGCGGGCGACCGACGTCAACGAGTTCTCCGCTTCCTTCTCGGCCAGGCTGCAGGCGATGGCCGCGTCGCAGGACATGCTGACGCGCTCGCGCTGGCAGAAAGCCGACCTTGCCGACCTGTTGCGCATCGAGCTTGGCCAAGTGTTCGGCAAGGAGCTGCCGGAAGGGCTCCTGTCTGGTCCGGAGGTTCTGCTTGACGAAACCACGACGCAGGCGCTTGGCCTGACCTTTCACGAACTGGCCACCAATGCGCTGAAATATGGCGAGGCCGGTAATTCCGCCAATTCATCCAAGGGGGACTGGGCGCTCAAGGTGGACTGGTCGCTGGAAGGGCGAGGGCGCGAACGAACCCTGGCGCTTAACTGGCGGGAAGCCGGGAAAAAGAAAGTCGAGGCACCGGCCGTGACCGGATTCGGCACCAAGCTGATCGACCTCAACGTCACGCGCGAATTGCGCGGCACGATCAAGCGCGATTACGAGGCCGACGGCCTGAAGGTGGAGATCAGAATTCCGTTGATCGGCTGATTCCTGCCTATCGGCAGATGGAAAAGCCAGGAAATCCGGAGGCCGGAAAGCGGCCCCCGGATCTGTATTCCACTATCGCGAAATCAGTTGCAGCGGGCCGTGTAGATCCGGCCGCGATGATCGCGATACTGGCAGTAGCCGTTGCGCAGGTTGCGGACCAGCAGGCCCGACCCGGCTCCGACGGCAGCGCCGATCAGCGCGCCCTTGCCGCCGCCGACCAATCCACCCACGCCCGCGCCGATCAAGCCGCCGCCGACGACGTCCTTCTCGGTCGAGGTACAGCCGCTGACAGCAACCACCGCAACCATGGCAATAAGTATTTTCCGCATAAGTCACTCCTCACTTGTGTCCACACTTTGGTAAGCTCCAACCGCCATCTAGCACGAAACGACGGCCTTTGCTGCTGCAATTTATTGTTGGCTAAGGTAGTCTTTTTCTGGGCGGATCGTGTTCGACGCCATGACGAGGTTGGATATGGCCAACGAAGCGTCAAGACTACCATCTGGCCGCACCTTCCAGACAATCTGATCGTAGTCGTCCTCCAAGGCGGGATCGACCGCGAGGCATTTGGCGACGACATGTTGCGCCTGCCCCTGAACGTCGCCCATTGCGAAGGGGCGTTCGGCGGTGCACGCGTCAGCAGTTTCAAAAACACTGACAGGGACCTGCAATTCCCGACATTCGGCCATCGTGTTCGAGCAGCCGATGACCAGTAACAACGCGGCTATGTGTTCCATGACGAATGTTCCTCTGGCCGCAATAACGGACAACATCGCCAAAAAGTTCCTGCCATTCCAACGGGGCTACACGCACAGCAGCCTTGGTGAAACAGATCCGGACACGCCAAGGCCTGCCGACCGGGCATGCCAACGGCGCATCCTAACGATACTCTCAAAGGCGAAGAAGGTCGGGAGCTAGATCAATTGCCAGAGGATGGCTAGAAACATGATCGCGGCGATTGCTGGGATGATGCCCCTCATCAACCCTTGGCCGGCCTCGGGCGGTGTTTCCACGGAGGCTTCGGCGTCGAGAAATTCGCCCATGGAAACACGGGCGGCCTGTTCCAGTCTGTTGATGTCGGCAACCGTCAAGACATTCCTCCCGTAGCCCGCTGCAAGTCCTGCCGCACAATGTCCGAAGGCAGGGCCAGTTCCGGCGGTCTCTGGGAAAAACAGCATCCGCCCTTATGGTGAACAGCCGGTTAAGAGTCGTTGCTGGCGCTCAGGGCGTTTCGAAATTGCTGTGCGGAACGACAAGGCGGTATTCGAGGTGGCCATCGCCGATATCGAGCTTCGCGGTTCCGTTCAGGGATGCTGGCACCACGCGCTCCAGCGCGACGCTGCCGAATCGCTTTTGGCCGCCACCATCGCCGTCGGCTCCTATCGCTTCAGCCCATGTCAGCGACAGGGCCACCTCCCCGGTGGGGGCGGCATCGAGGTCGGCGGTGACTTCGACGAAGCCCCCCGGCCGGGACAAGGCGCCGTAGCTGACGGAGTTGACGGCGAGCTCATGGATTGCCAGACCGATATGTAGCACGGCGTTGGGATTGAGGTAGGGATTGGCGCCACGGAAGCGGAGGCTGTGCGACGGATTCGCCCCGTAACGGCCGACCTGGCTCGCCACCAGTTCTTGAAGGGCTGCTCCTCGCCAGTTGGAGGACGTCACCAGATCCTGGGAAGAGGCCAACGACTGCAACCGGCCGCGAAACCGCGTCTGGAAGTCGCCAATGTCATCGGAATAGCGACCCGTCTGGGTCGCGATGCTCTGGATGATCGCCAGCAGGTTTTTCGAGCGGTGGCTGACTTCACGCAGCAGCGTCGTCAATGTCTGTTCGCGCCGCTTCTGCTCGGTCGTCTCGACCATCGTGGTGACGACACCTTGTACATCGCCATCGTCGCCGCGGTCGGCGTCGACCCAGATCTGAAACCAGCGTACGCCATTCTCTACCGGGACGCTGATTTCAAGGCGTTGCGGATCACCGGTCGTGATCACGTCGCGCTTGGCGGCGCCGATGCGGTCGGCCTGCGCCATGGGGAGGATGCCGTTAACGTCGGCATCGTCGGAAGCCCAGGGCGCGCGCATGTTGCGGGCCCATACTGTCTTCATCTCTCGATCCTGATAAAGGACGGAAATACCGGCATTGTGCAGTGCGTGGAGAAGGGCCCGGCCAAGCTGCATTCCGCTTTCGGCAGGGTGCATGGCGATGACTTCATCGTCCCGTGCGGCTTCCGTTCTATCTGAAGTCCTGGAGCGCATCGGTCAATCCGTCCACCAATTCAGGCTGAACGGCTCACTGTCGAATGGGTTCCCAATGAAGTCCCCCCGAATACCACTCCCTAAAGCGGTCCGCCGGACGGTATCCATTGAAGGACACCGCCCGGCGGTGGCTGGAAACCGTTTGAGGGGTGCGGCTTCCAGTGTTCGCTCGATGGATCACTCGCTCACGCCCGTTTGAACAGGCCGGCCAGAAGCGAAATGACCAGAAAAGCGAGAAAGATGAAGAACAAAATCTGCGCTATGCCCGCGGACGTGCCGGCGATGCCGCCAAAACCAAGCGCGCCGGCTATGATCGCCACGACAAGAAATACGAGCGCCCAGTAAAGCATGGTTCTTCTCCTTCCGAACTGTGCGATGAAAACGTCGGTCGATGCGGTTTGTTCCACCATTTGCCCAAAAAGACGAGGCTTGCAAACCGTTGGCGGCGGAGCGGGCCCTCAAAATTAGGGGATGACGGTTCCCGACGCTGGAAAGGCCGTCGATGCATCGCATCGGACGGCCTTTGATGGAGTGAGTTTGGGCTGGAAAGCGACGAAAACTATGCAGCGGCTTTCGCCTGGCGGTCAAAGAACAGCGCCTGGCTGATCAGCGCCTTGACCATGTCAGGATTGAACGGTTTGGTGACCAGGAAGGCCGGCTCGGGACGCTCGCCCGTCAGGAGGCGCTCGGGAAAGGCCGTGATAAAGATCACCGGTACCGAGGTCGACGACAGGATCTCGTTGACCGCCTCGATGCCCGAACTGCCGTCGGCAAGCTGGATGTCGGCCAGCACCATCTTCGGCCGCGTCTTGCCGAACATGGTCACCGCTTCGGCGTGGGTACGCGCTGTTCCAACCACGCGGTGGCCGAGGCTCTCGACCATCTCCTCTATGTCCATGGCAATCAGCGGCTCATCCTCGATGATCAGCACGTCAGTCGCCACCTGGCGGGAAATCTCGCTGCTCGCCTGGGCCAGTAGTTCGGAGAACTGCTGGTCGCCGACGTCCAGGATCTCGGCCGCCTCGTCCTCGCTGAAGCCTTCGACGGCAACCAGCAGGAAGGCCTGGCGGGGGAGCGGCGCGATCGCATTGAGGTTGGCCGCGGCGCGCTGTTCCCAGGCCGATTGTGTCTGTTCCTGCGGAACGCGGATGGCAACCGAGGTGAAGAGCTTGGCGAAAACCTTGTACAGAGCGATCCGGTCGCTCGAGGCCTCGGGGAAGATGTCGACGTCGGCGATGATGGCTTCGAGCATCGCGGCGACCAGCGCGTCGCCGCTCTCTTGCGATCCCGAGACGGCACGCGAGAAGCGGCGCAGGAACGGAAGGTGCGGTGCGATGGTGGCGGATAAACTCATGATGAGACGTCTCCCTCAGATGACGTGATTGCACGGATTGCAAGGTCAAGCTTGTCGCATGCCCCGCCGATACAACGCAGGTTTTCCGAAAAAGTTCCGCCCGTTATGGAACGAATAGACGGGAACTGCGTTGAAGGTCGGGATGGGCAACCAGACGAGGGTGCCGCTTGCCTTGTGTTGAGTTGGATAGAGCGGCTTGGTGTCTGGAACTATAAGGGCAAAATGAAGGAAATGACGAAAGATATTTTGGCTGGCGCCACGGGCAGGCGCCGGAACGGCGTCGGCGACCCGCTGGGGCCGAACTCCGAAATCGGGCGCAAACTCAAACAATATTACGACGAGCTGGTCTCCGACAATGTGCCGGATCGCTTCGCCCAGTTGCTCAGTCAGCTGGAACAGGCCGAACCCGCGCAGAAGAAGGACTGAGAGATGGCTGCGGTCTCCCAAGGCTTCAAGACCGATCTGCTTGGGGCAATCCCGAGCTTGCGGGCCTTTGCCGTGTCGCTGACGCAGAACGCCGACAAGGCCGACGACCTCGTCCAGGAAACGCTGGTCAAGGCCTGGGACAAGCATGAGAGCTTTCAGCCCGGCACCAATCTCAAGGCATGGCTTTTCACCATCCTGCGTAACGAGTTCTATTCGCAGATGCGCAAGCGCGGCCGTGAGGTGCAGGACAGCGACGGCATCATGACGGCCCGGCTCGCGGTGCATCCGGCCCAGCACGGCCAGCTCGACCTCAAGGATTTTCGCGGCGCCCTCGAACAATTGCCCGAGGATCAGCGCGAAGCCATCATCCTGATCGGCGCGTCGGGCTTCTCCTATGAAGAGGCCGCCGAAATCTGCGGCTGCGCCGTTGGAACCATCAAGAGCCGCGTCAGCAGGGCCCGCACACGCCTGCAGGAAATCCTGAAAATCTCGGGCGAGGACGAGTATGGTCCGGATGCGATTTCGGCTCAGGTCACGGGGACGGCGGCGCATTGAAAATTCGAGCCGCGTAGCGGTGATTCGGACGTGGGCGGCAGTCTCAGCCAGGGACGCCGCGACCGTAGGCCAACGCCACGGCCTCTACGAGGTCTTCGCCTGAATAGGGTTTGGTCACCAGCCTCACGCCGGGGAAGGATGCCTTGATCTCGTCCGCATCCGAATAGCCCGACGCAAACACGAACGGAACGCCGGTCTCTCGCAGCCCAGCCGCGAATTCCAGCGTCGAGGCGCCGCCCAGCATCAGGTCGACAATGGCCGCGTCGAATTGCGTCGCGACCTCTCGGCCATCGATCTCGGTCAGGTCGCGGACAACCACTACCTCGCCGGCCCCGTGGTCGCGGCAGAGTTGCTCGACATCCATGGCTATGAGGAATTCATCCTCCAGGACAAGAATGCGCAATCCATCAAGTAATCGAGGCACAGGCAATTGCTCCTTGAAACGCGGGGAGTCATGATCGCAATCGGGTGCGTTGTCATTTAAAAAAGACATGCGCCCGGCGATGAAGCGCCGATCCTGGGCAAGTGCTTGGGACGGATCCGCCAACCGGCGGACTTTCGCAGAGGGGTCGAAATGCCAAGCCAGATCGGGCGTGCTTTTTCAAGCCGCCAATATCCTTGCGAGCAATGCCCATTACGGCCGCTGCCGGTGTTCCGGGAGTTCGAGCAACCGGAGTTGGCCTTCATCAGCAAGTTCAAGAAGGGGGAACTCGCGGTCGACAAGGGGGCAACGGTCCTCGTGGAAGGGAGTCACAGCGCCCATCTCTATACCGTGCTGTCCGGCTGGGCGTTTCGATACAAGCTGTTGCATGATGGCCGCCGGCAGATCCTCAACTATCTCATGCCTGGCGATCTCATCGGCCTGCAAGGCAGCGTCATGGGGGAAATGCAGCATTCCGTCGAGGCCCTGTCGCCCATGCTGCTTTGCGTGTTCGAACGCGATAACCTGCATGAGCTCTACCGCAACCATCCGGGCCTCGCCTACGACATCACCTGGATCGCGTCGCGCGAAGAGCGCATGCTGGACGAGAACCTGCTCAGTCTCGGCCGCCGCAGCGCGATCGAGCGTGCCGCCTATCTCATCGCCTTCATCGCCAGCCGCGCCAAGGTCGTCGGACTGAACGGCAAGCAGTCCATGCAGATCCCGATCACGCAGCAGCACATCGCCGATACACTTGGCCTGTCGCTGGTTCACACCAACAAGACGATCCGCAAACTGATGGATCGCCAGCTGATCGTCTGGCGCGACGGCGGTTGTGGCGTCGTAGATAATGAAGGCTTGAAAAAGCTCGCCGGCTGGGAAGGGCTGGGCGAGGGCCGCCGGCCGCTGATCTGAGGCGGTGCTTCTTGCCGGGCGGCGGATCGGGTGTTCACGGCCGGTTTTCGGGTAGTTTGTCCCGGCATCGGAACCTTGAGACGTAAGGCGCGTTTGAAACCGAGCAATCACAAGGAGTTAAGCAATGGCAACCGCCGCAGGGAAGACCGTCAACGAAGCCCGGACGAATCCGGATCTCGAAGCTGACATCAGGCAGTTGAAAGCCGACATCGACAAGCTCACCAAACAGCTGGCCAAGACCGGTGAACACGGCTATGGCACGGCGCGCCGCGCGGCGGCCGAAGGCGTGGAGCAGTTGCGCGCCCAAGGTGAAGCCGCCTTCGACAGCCTGCGCGGCAATGCCAGGGACATCGAGGCGCAGATGGTGGCAAGCGTGCGCGAGAAGCCGGTGACGTCGCTGGCAATAGCCGCGGGCGTCGGCTTCCTGTTCGCGCTGCTCGCGCGTCGCTAGTTCCGCGCGGATGGGACTGCTGGCTACCCTGCTCTCGGGTTTCGCCTCGGGTGAAACAATGGCTGCCGTGCGGCGCGCGCGCTCGGCAGCCATCGTCTATGCGATCGCCCTGCTGGCGGCATTCTGCGGCCTCGGCTTCCTGGTCGGTGCCGCCTATATCTGGACAGCGGCCCGCTATGGATCGCTGGCCGCCGCTATTGGTTTCGGTTTAGGCTTTCTGGTGATCGCGGGTCTCGTTGTTCTGGTCCACAGCGTGATGTCGGGCGCGCAGGTCCGCCGCGAGGCAAGGCGGCGCAAGGCCGACATGAAAGCGATCGGCATTACGGCCGCGCTCGCCGTGCTGCCGACATTGCTCAAGGGCGGGCTCAAGGGAAAAGGCGGGCTGGGGATCATTTTGGGTCCGGCCGTTGCGCTTGCCGCCTACGCCATCTACCGCGAGAACGTGAAGTCCGATACCGACCGTCCGGATGCCGGGGAAGGGTAGCGACAGGCCTACCCCTCCTCACTTCGACAGATCTTCCAGCGGCATCGATATTTCGGCGAAGACCCCGTCGGGACGGAATTCATGGGTCACTTCGCTCGAAATGACCTTGGCCAGACTGCGCCGGATGAGGATCGAGCCAAACCCTTGCCGCTCAGGCGGGGCAACTTCGGGACCGCCGCTTTCACGCCAGGTCAGCACCAGGCGCCGCTCGCCTTTCCTGCCTTGCGCCTTCCAGTCGAGATCAACCTTGCCCGATGCAACCGACAGCGATCCATATTGCAGCGCGTTGCTGGCCAGTTCGTGCAGGATCAGCCCGAGACCGACGGCCTGATCGGGCGACAGCAACACGTCGGCGCCGGAGATCGTCAAGCGCGGCTGGTCGGCGGGGTCAAAAGGCCTGGTTTCGATCTGGACGAGTTCGCGGATGCCGATGCCGCGCCATTCACGATCGGACAACAGACCATGGGCGATGCCCAGGGCCTGAAGCCGCGCGCTGAACGCCTCGAGGAATTCGCTCGGCTGGCGGGCATGGCGCACGGTCTGCGTCGCCAGCGCCTGGACCGTCGCCAGCGTGTTCTTGACGCGGTGGTTGAGTTCCCTGAGCAGGAGCCGTTGCCGTTCGTCGCCGAGCCTGCGTTCCGAGATGTCGTAGTTGACGCCAAAGATCAGCGTCGGCTTGCCGTCGCCATCGCGCTCGATGACACGGCCGCGCGTGGCCACCCATCGCGGTGGATGGAAGCCTTTCACCCGGTATTCGCCAAAATAGTCGTCACTGCCGGTCAACGCGTCACGAAAGCTGGTTTGGGTCTGGTAGACGTCGCGGGGATCTATGGCTGTCAGAATGTCGCGCGCCCGCAGCCGCGTCGAGCGCGGCAGGTTGAACAATTCCGGCAACCGGACGTCGCAGTCGATGACGTCGGTGCGGATGTCCCAAGCCCAACTTGCCAGCGAAGCAGCATCGAGCGCGATGGCGCGCCGCTTTTCCTCGCGTGCGAGCGCGGCTTCGGCGACAGCGCCGGTGCGGGTCGCGTGCTTCAGGGTGAACATGCTGCCGGCGAGGCCGGCGAGCGTTTTCAACTGGTCTAGCTTGGACCGGGACGGGTGAGCACACGGCTTGCGGTGCATGACGCACAGGGTTCCGATCCGCGCTCCCGCGACAATGATCGGGACGCCGGCATAGAAGCGCACATGATGCTTGCCGGTCACCAGCGGGTTGGCTTGGAAACGCTGGTCGGCCGCTGCGTCCGTCACCACCATCGGCTCATCGCCAGCGGCGATGGCGTGCGCACAGAAAGAGGTGGCTGTCGGGGTCTGCGCTTCTTGCATGCCACGACAGGATTTGAACCATTGCCGATCGAGGTCGACGAGTGTGACCAAGGCGATCGGCGCGCGCGTCACGGCGGCGGCAAACCCGCCGATGCGGTCGAAATCCGGGTCGGGCGCCGTATCCAGCATCTCAAGCCAGTGCAGCACGGCCAGCCGGTGCACGTCCTGCACGGCGCGCGCAACCTCGGCCGGCAGACCGGCTGCTGTTTCCACCCTGCTATTCAAACCAGGTTCCCATGACTTAGCCTTGATGTCCTTGTCGTCGCCGGCCCTGCAGCCGGAACCATCTCTGCGAGGGACCGTTACCCGAGCGTGATTTGCCGATCGCGTCAGCCGACGCGACACCAGACGAGGACCCGCCATGGCCAGGAACATTCCCGAAAATAAAGCGCGTCAGGGGCGGTGGGGCTGGCATGGGTTCCGAATCCTGATCGCCGGACTGCTCTTAGTGCTCGTCGCCTGGGGCATCGCCGAAATCTACGGCGTGTTGATCAAGGCGCCGAACAGCGATGAGCAACATTTGCCCACGCCGCCGAGCACCGGTCCGGCGCCCTCCGGCTGAGGTCAGCACCTTGGTGGCTTCACACCGCATCAGGCAGCCTTCACCTGGGCGACGCTGGCCGGCACCAGCACATTGAGCGCTCCAGGTTTGATTTCGATCGTCGTTTCCCGATCGAGCTTGACCAGTTCGCCATCCAGGACGGCGCGGAACTTCCTGCCGCCGGAATGGATTTTGAGGGTCGCCCTGTCGGCTTGGTGGATTTCGACATGTTCGTTGTCACGCCACTTGCCGCGCGCCACGTTGAACAGGAACTTGACCAGCTCGGCGCGCTGCTGCGCCACCGTGACGTAAATGCCGAGCACGCCACCGGCCGGATTGTCGGCATAGGGCAAGTGGCCTTCGCCGAAGAGATTGTTGGTCACGCCGAGGCCGGATATCCGGGCACTCATCTCCGCTTCACCGATGCCGAGCGTGACGTTCATTGCCGGCGGATTCTTGATCGTTGCCCAGGCTGCCTTGGCGGAAGCGCTGATCTTGCCCAGGCGTGAGCCGAATTCCATGCCCTGGCGCAGTTGCACCATCTTGGCATGCATGCCGATCGAGAACTGGTGGACGAAAGGCTGGCCATTGGCCGTTGCCATATCGACGGCGACGATTTCGCCGTCGGCGAAGGATTTCAGCGCTGCATCGAGCGACTGTGGAATGCCGAGGCCGCGCGCAAACAGGTTCATCGTGCCGGCCGGCAATATTGCGAGCGCCTTTTTCTTCCCCATCAGCCTGGCGGCCGCTGCCGAGATGGTGCCGTCACCGCCTCCGGCGAGCACGACGTCGACGGTGTGGCGCGACGCGGCGCTGTCGAGGGTTTCCACGACGTCCTTGCCGGCAACGATGTCGATAGTGAGAGAGTGGCCCGCCGATTCCAGCGTCTCACGCATCCGGTCCGAAAAGGCGGCGAGATCGGTGGTGCGCAAGGTGCCGCCGTCCCGGTTCAGCACCGCTGCGAATTTCATGCCCCTCTCCGCTGCTCAATTAAAACCGGCCGGGCTACCTCCAGCCGGAGGCTGAAACGTGGCGAACCAGGAAAAGGTTCCATCGGCGCCGGGGCCGGACTCCAGGTTGCGGCGACAGGCGATCAAATCCGCATCGTGGGTTTTGCCTTCAGACATCGCGGTTTTGTCGGAACAACGGCATGGTCACGACGTTGTGAACCTGTAGAGATGCCGCGTCCCCGGGGTTCCGATCCGGCTGCGGCGTGCGAAGAAATCACGAGGAGAGATTATCATGATCCGCACCCTTTTAGCCACGACCGCCCTTGCGACGATGGTTGCAACCGGCGCCTTCGCGCAGAGCGCTACAACGACGGCCCCCGCGAACCAGCCTGCCGCCCAGGAGCCCGCCGCGACCGCGCCGGTGCCGCGCGCCGAAGGCAGCATCGTCACCAACATCATCGGCGAAACCGTCTACAATGGCACTGGCGACAATGCCGAGAATATCGGCAAGGTCACCGACGTCGTCTTCGACAAGGACGGCATGGCGAAATCCGTCGTCATCGGCGTCGGCGGCTTCCTTGGCGTTGGAACCAAGAATGTCGCCTTTGACTACGACAAGCTGCAATGGGCCGAGAAGAACGGCGACCGTTGGCTGGTGGCGCAGACCACCAAGGACGAACTGACGGCCCATCCGGAGTTCGACAGCAAGGCTTACGCACCGGCCCCGGCCGCAGCAACGAACACCCAGGCGCCGGCCACGTCGACCACCGCACAGGCGCCGGCCACATCGACCGACACCGCACAGCAGCCCGCCGAGGCGAACGCTGAGCCGGTCAAACAGGCTGATGGCAATCTGGCCACAAACATCATCGGTGAAAATGTCTACAACGGCACCGGCGATGACGCCCAGAAAATCGGCGACGTGAATGACATCGTGCTGACCAAGGAAGGCAAGGCGCAGTCGCTGATTATCGGCGTGGGCGGCTTCCTCGGCATCGGCGAGAAGAACGTCGCCTATGATTTCGCCAAGGCGAAGTGGGCGCAAAAGAACGGCGACCGCTGGCTGGTGGCGCAGACCACCAAGGAAGAGCTGCAGGCGCAGCCGGACTTCAACCGCAAGGCCTATGATCCGGCGCCGGCCACCACGGCATCCAACGAGCCGGCCGCCACCGCGCCATCGGCCACCACGACCGCTCCAGCCGCGGCTCCGGCGGACAAGACGGCAGCTGCGCCGGCTGACGCCACGGCTCCCGACCAGACGCAGACCGCCGCTATCGACAAGTCAACGCTGACCGCCATGCCGGTCGGAGAGATCAGGGCCGACGACCTGAAGGGCACCACCGTTTACGGCGCCAACGATGCCAAGGTTGGTGAGATCGGGGATGTGGTGCTGGCGCCGGATAAAAAGGCGGACGCGGTTATCATCGATGTCGGCGGCTTCCTTGGTATCGGGGAGAAAGAGGTCGCGGTCGGCATGGACAATCTGAAGTTCATGACCGACAAGAACGGCAAAAAATACCTCTATACAAGCTTCACCAAGGAAGAGCTCGAGAAGCAAGCGGCTTACGACAAGAACTCCTACGCGCAGAAGCGCGACGAGCAGCGTCTGATCGTGAAGTGAGAGTTAGGCAGTAGGCAGCATAGGCAGTAGGGACAATCCCTACTGCCTATTTGCCGTGCCAACGTGGCCAACCACGCCATTTCCCGTCAGTTCCGCCAGCGCCAGCGACTGGTCGAGATGCTCGGCCCGCCAGGCGAGCAGCCTTTCGGCGAATTCCAGCCGGGTGGAAAGATGTGCCGGACTGCGCGCGAGGTTCTTCAACTCGCCGGGGTCGGCCTCCATGTCGAAAAGCAGGGGCGGCAGGCCGCCGCCGAAATGCACGTATTTGAATTTCTTTGTACGGACGACAGCAAGGTTGCACTGGCGCGAAGGAATGCCGAAGTGCTGTTCGGCCTCACCGTCCGCGATCGAGCGGAAGTCGAACTCCCAATGCGCGGCGTCGCGCCAGACGGCGGGCGTTCCGCCGCTCAGGAAGGGTTTCAGCGAGCACCCGTCGAGATGCGGTTCGGGAGCCACGCCGATGAGGTCGATGAGCGTCGGCAAAATGTCCACGGCCTCGGTGAAGCGATCGACGGTGCTGCCGGCAGCCTTGCGATGGCGTGGATCGCGGATGATCAGCGGGATGTGGTAGCTGCCGTCGAAATAACCGCCCTTGCCCAGCATGAAGTGGTCGCCCATCATTTCGGCGTGGTCGGAGGTCAGCACGATGATGGTGTCGTTCCAGGCGCCTTGGGTTTTCAGCGCTTGCCAAAGGCGGCCGAGCTGCGCGTCGACCTCTGAGATCATGCCGTAATAGATTGCCCGGATGCGGCGGAAATCATCCTCGCTCCAGTCGTGTACCTTGCCCGTGGCGCCAGGGCGGAACTTCGCGCGTTTTTGCCGGCCAAGATCATAGGCGATGTAGGGGTGGCTCTGAGACTCGGCACGCCAGCTTTCCGCGCGGAAAAATGCGGGGCCATCGGCCGGATCGTATTGGGTGTTGAACGGTTCGGGTACGATGAAGGGCGGATGCGGGCTGATGAAGGAAAGATGGGCAAACCATGGCGTCGCCTCCTCCTGCTCGCTCAGCCAGCGAATGAATTCGCCGGCCAAGAAGGCCGTTGGCGTCTGGTCCTTCGAGTAGACGGGAGGCGCTTCCGTCACCGCGCCATCCGCCTCGCCCACGGAACGATGTATGTCGGGATATCCGGCGCTGTCATCGATGCCCTGCTGCTTCAGCCAGGACAGCCACTGCTTCTGATGTTCGGGCAGCAATTGGCGCGCCGTGAAGCCGGGCAGGACGCCTTCGTAGCTGCGCAACCGTGGATCGGCTGGTGCCAGCTGGCGCGGGTCGAGCGACACGTCGGTATAGCCGAACAAGGTCGGATCGTAACCGACGCTGCGCGCGGCCAGCGCTATATTGCCGTGGCGGGCATCGAGCGGCGTGCCGTTGCGGCAAACGCGGTTGTTCATCTGGTAGAGGCCGGTGTAGAGGCAGGCACGCGCCGGCGAGCACGGCGCCGCGCCGCCGTAATGGCGCTTGAACAGCACGCCTTCGGCGGCCAGCGCATCGGCATTGGACGTCTTCACCTGGGGATGGCCGGCAGCCGACAGGCAGTCGCCACGCCACTGGTCGCAGGTGATGAGGAGGACATTAGGCCGCCTGCCTTTTCCAGTCACTTGCTTTACCCTCCCGGTCCATTCGAATGTGCACATGGAACCCGATTCCATCAACCGCGCAAGGCCACCCGTTATCTGATTGGTGAACAAGGCGCTTTTTATTGTTCACTTTTAAAGCACAGTCCATTCTGTGTTTGCCGCCTTTGCCGCCGCCGATCGTGTCCTCATATTGACGTGGACAGCGGCAAGGGCCGCACAAAGCACCAAGGGAAGGGGCAGGATCATGCTCGACCAGATCAAGGGGCTGCATCACGTCACGTCGATGGCCAGGGATGCGCGCCAGAACAATGATTTCTTCACGCACAAGCTCGGTTTGCGCCGGGTCAAAAAGACTGTCAATTTCGACGCGCCCGATGTCTATCACCTTTATTACGCCGATGAGTTGGGCACGCCGGGTTCGGTTATGACCTACTTTCCATTTCCCAATATCGGCAAGGGCCGCCATGGTGTCGGCGAGGTCGGCACCACGGTCTACTCCGTGCCCGAAGGCACGCTCGGCTATTGGGAAAAGCGCTTCGCTGACGAAAACATAACCGGTGTCTCGCGTGAGGAAAGCTTCGGCGAGAAGCGGCTCGGATTCGCCGGCCCGGACGGCGACGGTTTCGCCCTCGTCGAGGACAAGGCGGACAGCCGTGCCCCATGGGTGAAGGGCGCCGTTCCCGCCGACGAGGCGATCCGTGGGTTTCACTCGGTTTCACTGAGGCTGAAGGACGGCGGCGCCACCGAGGAGCTGCTGAAATTCATGGGCTACGAGGAGGTCGCCAAGTCGGGCAATGTCAGACGGCTCGCGGTGAAGAATGGTAACGGCGCCGATGTCGTCGACATTGAATCGCTGCCGACTGCCCCGTTTGCGGATCTCGGCGCCGGCTCGGTCCATCATGTCGCCTTCGCCGTCGAGAACCGCGCCAAGCAGCTCGAAGTGCGCAAGGCGCTGATCGACACAGGTTACGGCGTGACGCCGGTGATCGACCGCGACTATTTCTTGGCGATCTATTTCCGCACGCCGGGCGGCGTGCTGTTCGAAGTCGCCACCAACGAGCCGGGATTCGACCGCGACGAGGACACCGCGCATCTGGGCGAGGCGCTGAAGCTGCCCACGCAGCACCAGCACCTGCGGCCCTATCTCGAACAGCATCTGCAGAAGCTGGAGGGCTGAGGCGATGAGCAAGGACGCTTACATTCACAAGGTGCTGCCCGGTTCGCCGGGCGGTCCGCTGCTCTTTGTCTTCCATGGCACGGGCGGCGACGAGAGCCAGCTTGTTTCGCTGGGGCGCGATCTCGCGCCCCAGGCCACCATTGTCTCGCCGCGCGGCGATGTTTCCGAACATGGGGCGGCGCGTTTCTTCCGCCGCACCGGTGAAGGCGTCTACGACATGGACGATCTGGCGCGGGCGACGGGCAAGATGGCTGAATTCGTCAAGGCGCATGTCGAAGCGGCCCATGTCGGGGCGGCCCATGTCGGGGCGGCCCATGTCGAGGTGGCAAAGCCATCGGCTGTGCTCGGTCTCGGCTATTCCAACGGCGCCAACATCCTGGCCTCGCTGGTGTTCGAAGCGCCCGACCTGTTCGACGCCACGGTGCTGATGCATCCGCTCATTCCGTTCGAACCGCAGGTGAAAGGAAGCCTCGCCGGCCGCCCCATCCTGGTGACGGCGGGCAGGCGGGATCCGATCTGCCCACCTAACCTGACGACGCGGCTCGAAGCCTATTTGCGCGCCGACGGCGCCGATGTCACAGTGGAATGGCATGAAGGCGGGCACGAGGTGCGGCCAAACGAAATCGAGGCGGCGCGGCGGCTCTTTGCCGGCGCCATGCAAGGAGTCTAGAGATGCCCGATCAACTGCCCGAGATCGAACTGGAAGATCGCGGCTCCAAGGGTCGCTATGTGCTGCGCGGCCCCGGCGGCGCCGAGGCCGAGATGACCTTCACCAAGATCGGCGAGCATCAGCTCATCATCGACCACACCGAAGTGCCGGACGCGTTTCGTGGCCAGGGCGCCGGGCTTCGGCTCGTCACCCGCGCCGTCGAGGATGCGCGGGCGGCGGGCAAGAAGATCATCCCGCTCTGCCCGTTCGCCAACGCGCAATTCCGCCGCCATCCGGAATGGGCCGACGTGCTCAAGCAATAGGGTCGGGCAGGCTTTGTCATTTGCGCGGGTGGCACATCTTGCCTAAGTGGGTATGATATATCGCTCCCGCGCCGATGAACCAACCGAATGACCCCCCATGACCGAATCCGATCTCGTCCCCGTCTTCGACGGCCATAACGACACGCTGCTGAGGCTCTATCAGTCCAAGAACACCGACGTCGAAAAGCTGTTCATCGAAGGGAAATCGGGCGGCCATATCGATCTGCCGCGCGCCAAGGCCGGCGGATTTGCCGGCGGCATGTTCGCCATTTTCCCGCCGCCGGTGGAGAAAGCGCGGCGCAGCGCCGTGCCCTCGGCGCCGAGCGATAGCGAGCCGCTGCCGCCCGAGGTTCCGCGCGCCGATGCGCTCAACTCGACGACCGCCATGGCGTCCATCCTGTTTCGGCTGGAGCGGGCCGGAGCGCTGGCCGTTTGCCGCAGTGCCGGTGATGTCCGCGCCGCCATGGCGCGAGGCACGATCGCCGCGGTGTTCCACATCGAGGGCGTCGAGGCGATCGACCCCGAGCTCACCCTGCTCGACGTACTGCATGCCGCGGGCCTGCGTTCGCTCGGCATCGTCTGGAGCCGGCCGAATGCATTCGGCCACGGCGTGCCGTTCCGTTTTCCGTCCTCGCCAGACACCGGGCCTGGCCTGACCGATGCCGGCAAGGCGCTGGTCAGGGCCTGCAATGAACTGAAGATCATGATCGACCTCTCGCATCTCAACGAGAAGGGCTTTCGCGATGTTGCTGAAATCAGCGATGCGCCGCTGGTCGCCACCCATTCCAACGTGCATGCGATTTGCGGCCATTCGCGCAATCTCACCGATTGGCAGCTCGGCGCGATCCGCGAGTCCGGCGGCATGGTCGGGCTCAACTTCGCCACGGGCTTCCTGCGCGAGGATGGCCGCATGAATGCCGACACCAGCCTCGACATCATGGTGCGCCATATCGATTCCCTGCTGCAGGCGCTGGGCGAGGATGGGGTCGGTCTCGGCTCGGATTTCGACGGCGCGATGATCCCGGCCGTCATCGGCGACGTTGCCGGCCTGCCGAAACTCATCGATGCGCTGGCGGCGCGTGGCTTCGGCAGGGCGCTGATCGAGAAGATCGCCTACCGCAACTGGCTAAGCATGCTGGAGCGCACGATCGGCTGAGCCAGCTAGGTGTCGTAGCCCATGCGCTTCAACCAATCCTTGCCAACGCCGCGGTCGCGGATGATCGGCAGCGGGTTCTCCGAATCGAGCCGGGCGCAGATGCGGTAGACTTCGAGCGTCTCGGCGCTCATCTCTTCGCGCTTGTAGAAGAACATGGCGGCGGCATAACGGGTGCGGCCCGACCATTTTTCGCCGAGCGGCGTGTTGACCAGCTCCCACTGTTCGGCGGCTTCGCCTTCCACATCCTCGGCCATGCTCAGAAATCCGCCGGTGGATTTGATGTGCGGCGGTCGAGCTTGATGAAGGGCCGCGCCACCACCTTGGCCCGTTTCATCAGCTTCTGATACTGCAATTCACGCATGGCGTAGATTTCGACCCAGAGGTCTTCCACGAGAGTATCACCATAAGGCCGCGCCAGCGAGGCGATGGCGATGTTGCGCTTGGCCATCGGCGACCACATTGCGGCGCTGACCAGTCCGACCTCCTGGCTCTTCTTGTAATAGACGATGGCGTGCTCGGCCGGGATGTTGCCCTCGATCTCCAGCCCGACCAGGACATGGCGCAGCCTGCGTTTTGTCCTCGCTTCGAGGATGGCGCGGCGGCCGTTGAAATGGCCTTTCTGCAGATCGATCATGAAGCCGAGGCCGATCTCGTCGGGCATGCGCAGGCGATCGGCGCGGATGGCGTGTTCGGCGGTGGTGAAATCGGCATTGGCGACAATCAGCCCGGCTTCGAGGCGCGCGCGGTTGAGCGCGGTGTAGCCGATGGCGCGGATGCCGCGCGGTTCCCCCGCCGTCATCAGCCGGTCCCACAGGCTCAACGCGTTGTCGGCCGGGACGAAGAGTTCGTAGCCGAGATCGCCGGTGAAGCCGGTGCGCGAGATGGTGACGGTGGCGCCATCATGTTCGAACTCGGCGAGATCAAAGACCTTTAGCTTGTCGACACCGGCGAAGCCGGCATCGCGCAGTACCGCGAACGAGGTCGGGCCCTGCAAGGCGAGCCCGGCGACGGCGTCTGTTTCCTCCCCGACGGTCACCTCGAAACCGAGGGCGCTGTCCAACAGCCAAGGCAGATGCCGCTCCTGCGAACAGAGCCGGAAGCGTGTCGGCGACAGGCGAAAAAGCGTGCCGTCGTCCAGGACAAAACCTTCGTCGTCGCACCACGCGGTGTAGTGGACGCGGCCGGGCCTGAGCCTGGTGACATCGCGTAAAGTGACGCGGTCGAGGAAGGCTTCGGCATCCGGCCCCTCGATCCGGTATTTGGTCATCGGCGAGATGTCGAACAGCGCCGCCTGGCTGCGAATGGCGAAATATTCGAGCTCCTCGTCCCACAGCGAATGCGGCGCGCGGTAACCGGCCCAATTGTACCAGTCCTGGGTCTTGGCCAGCGCATCGAGACGCGGCTGGAACGGCGTGCCGAGGCGCAGTGTGCGAAAGTGGGATTGCGCCGCTATGCGGGCGGCGGCGATAAGGTCTGGCGCAGGCGCGAGGGGCTTTTTCTTGGTTGCCTGGGCCATGGTCTACCCCTTCATCGCGATGATGCGCCGCGCCGCGTTCAAGCCGGGCGCACCCGAAACACCACCGCCGGGATGCGAACCGGCGCCGGCGAGGAACAGCCCGTCGAGCGGCGTGTCGTAACCCGACCAGCCGGAGACGGGGCGCGAGATCAGCATCTGATCGGCCTGCAATTCGCCGTGATGCCAGTGGCCACCGGGCATGCGGTAACGCTTTTCGATATCGGCTGGCGTCAGAAGCTCGGCATGGCGCACGGTTTTGCCGATGCCGGGCGCGTAGGCTTCCAACTGGGCCATGATCGCCGCGAGGAATTTAGGCTTGCCGGCATCCCAGCCCTCTTTCAACTGATAGGGAGCGTATTGCACCACGGCCGACAGCACGCAGGCGCCGCCGGGCGCCAGCGAGGCGTCGGCAAGGCTGGGCAGCGTGACCTCCATCACCGGCTCGGGCGAGAATTCGCCATATTTCGACGGATTGAAGGCGCGCTCGACATGATCGGGCGAGGGGGCAATGACAAGTCGGCCCTTGTGGTCGGCGGCAGCGGCGCCGGTGAACCGCGGCGGCCGGTCGAGCGCCAGATGAAGCTTGGCGGCATCGCCCTTCATGCGGATGTGCTTCACCTTGCGCATGAAGCCGGTGTCGACCTCACGCGGTCCGACGAGGTCGAGGAAGGTGGTTGCCGGGTTGATGGCGGAGACGATGGTGCTGGCGCGCAGCTCTTCTCCAGTGTCGAGCGCCACACCGACGGCGCGGCCGTTCTGGACAAGGATCCTTGCGACCGGCACCGACGTGCGGATGGTGACGCCGGCCTTGTCGGCGGCGGCGCGGAGCGCGGCGACCACCGCGCCCATGCCGCCTTGCGGCAGCCATTGCGCTCCGGCCGCGCCTCCGGTCTCGCCGGCCAGACGATAATAGAGGCCGAGCAGCGAGGTTGGCGAGCGCGGGCCGAGATGGCTGCCAAGCGTGGCGTCAAAGGCGAGCAGCCCCTTCAGCCTGTCGTCGGCGAGCTGCTCGTCGAGCAGGTCGGCGACGTTCATCAACAGCACGCGCAGGAAGTCGCGCATGTCTTCCTTGCCTAGCTTCTTCAGCGCCAATGCGGTCTGGCCGAGCGAAGCGGTCTCCAGCAGCGACATGCCGCCGAGATCGGGTGGGCGCCGCGCCAGGAACGGTTTCAATATGCCGGCATAGCGCAACAGCTGTGCGCGCAATTCCTTCCAGGCCGATTGCTCGGCGGAACTGGCACCGGTCAGCACCTCGCCATAGGCACCATGCAGGACGAGCGCCGGGCCGTCCTTCGACAGCGCAACCGACGGGATGAAGTCGGCACGGGCGATCCGCAGCCCGTGCTTTTCCAGCTCCAGCGTCTTCATCACATCGGGATGCAGCCGGTTCAGCACATGCGCGATCGAGGAAACGCGAAAGCCGGGCGCGAATTCCTGGGTGCGCGCCGCGCCGCCGAGTTCGGCTGCGGCTTCCAGCACCAGCACCTTGCGGCCGGCCTTCGCCAGCGTGGCGGCGGCGACAAGCCCGTTATGGCCGCCGCCGATAACGATGCCATCAAATAACGTCATGGGCCGGGCTCATATGCGAGGTGGATTTGGCGAGGTCGCGCAGGATTTCGGCAGCGGCGTTGCGGCCGGGCGCGCCCATGACGCCGCCGCCGGGATGGGTCGAGGAGCCGCACATATAGAGCCCGCCAACCGGCGACCGATACTGCGCGTAGCCCGGCACCGGGCGATTGAACAAAAGCTGGTCGAAGGTGAGTTCGCCCTGAAAGATATTGCCTTCGGTGAGACCGACCTCGGCTTCGATTTCGCGCGGCGTGCGCACCTCCATATGGACAATGCGGTCGCGAAACCCAGGCGAGTACTCAGCGATCTGCGCGATGACGCTCTCGGCAAAACCGTCGCGATCGGCATCGGTCCAGTCGCGGCCGTTCACCTTGGGCGGCGCGTATTGAATGAAGCAGCTCATGAAGTGTTTGCCCGGCGGCGCCATGGTCGGATCGAGCGTCGTCGGGATGACCATGTCGAGGAAGGGATCGGCTGACCAGCGGCCGGCCTTCCAGTCGTCATAGGCGCGCTCCATGCGCTCCATGGAATCGGTGAAATGCATGTCGCCGCGATAGACGGGCGAATCCTTCGGCAGAGCGGGGAATTCCGGCAGCGAATCGAGCGCGATGTTGACCTTGCCGGAGGAACCGCGAATCTTGAAGTTCTTCACCCGCCGCAGGAAGATGTCGGGAAGTTCCTTCTCCTCGACGAGTTTCAGGAAGGTGCGCTTCACGTCGGCATTGGAGACGACCAGCTTGCCGTAGATTTCCTCGCCGCCGGCCAGAACCACGCCCCTGGCCTTGCCTCGGCTCACCAGCACATGGTCGACCTCGGCGCCGGTGCGGATCGTGCCGCCCGATGCCTTGAAGGAGGTCGCCAGCGCCTTGGTCACCGCTCCCATGCCGCCGCGGGCATAGCCCCAGGCGCCAACGGAACCATCGACCTCGCCCATGTAATGGTGCAGCAGCACATAGGCGGTGCCGGGCGACATCGGCCCGAGCGCCGTGCCGATGATGCCGGACAAGGCGAAGTTCGCCTTGATGACGTCGGTCTCGAAATATTCGTCGAGGAATTCCGAGATCGACATGGTCCAGAAGCGCAGGGTCAGCGCCATTTCCTCCGCTGACAACCCGGCGAATTTCTTGCCGAGATAGAGGAGTTCGCCGAGGTCGCGCGGGCGCAGGCTGGTCGGGTCCGGCGCGGTGCGCATCAACAGCGGCTGGATGAAGCGGCATTGCCGCGTCACGTCGCGGGCGTAGCGGTCATAGGCCTCGGCATCCCTTTTGGAGAAGCGCGCGAATTCGCGCCGGTGCGCATCGTGGTCGCGGTAGTTGGCGAGGTAGTCACCGTCGCGCGTGAACACCGCGCCGCCCTCATAGGAGATGACCTGCAGGCCGAAGCGCGGCAGTTCGAGGTCGCGCATGATCTCGGGGCGGAACAGCGAGCAGACATAGGAGCAGTTGGAGTAGAGGAAGCCCGGCGTCAGCTCGCGGCTGGTGGCCGCGCCGCCGACCCAGTCGTTCTTCTCGACCACCAGCACGTCGAGACCGGCACGCTGCAGGTAGCAGGCGTTGACCAGGCCGTTATGTCCGCCGCCGATGATGATCGCATCCCAAGCTTTCATTTTGGCCCCGGTCCTCCCTCTTTCGCCCAATTCCCAAGGGAAAGCGCTGCGCGCTTTTCCCGGGAAAACCGCTCACGGTTTTCCTGGATTCGCTTAGGCGATCCGCTGTTCATTTTTGCGTGATCTGTTCCCGAATGCGCGGAATTTGGCACGGCATCGGCCATTTTGTCCAGTCATTCTGAATGAATGTTCAACAAACGGTGTTGCGTTTTCGCGCATGTACGCTACGCTTTGCCGGCGTTCGAACGAGCATTCCGTCGATTGGGGACCGAGGGCTGATGATCGAAGCGGCAGAGGCCGAACCGGAATATGACGACACCGCCATCCGCTTCCTCGAGGCGCTGTGGGGCGAAGGCTATCTGTCGCCAGGCGGACCCGAGGAGGTAAACCGGGTGGTCGAGGGCCTTTCGCTGAAGGGCAGGACGATCCTCGATATCGGTTGCGGCTGCGGCGGCATCACGCTGCATCTGGTCGAGCATCACGGCGCGGCGCATGCCGCCGGTTTCGATGTCGAACGGCCGGTGATCGCGGCGGCCAGACAGCGCGCCGCCGCGCGTGGCCTTGGCGGGCGCGCCAGCTTCGTTCAGGCGCCGCCGGGATTGCTGCCTTTCGCCGACAGCTCGTTCGATGTCGTCTTCTCCAAGGATGCGCTGCTGCATGTGGCTGACAAGGACGCCCTGTTCGCCGAGATATTTCGCGTGCTCAAGCCGGGGGGTGTTTTCGCAGCCTCCAACTGGATGATCTCGCATGACGGCGAGCCGTCGCCCGAGATGAAGGCCTATGTCGCGGCCGAGGGGCTGTCCTTCGCCATGGCTTCACCGGCGCGCTATGCCAAGGCGATGCGTGGCGCGGGCTTTGCCGATATCACCGTCAGGGACCGCAATCCCTGGTATCGCGAGATCGCGCGCGGGGAGCTGGAAAGGCTGAAAGGGCCGCTCTATCCGGCCGTTACCGCCGTGGTGGGCGCTGCCTATGTCGACAAGAACATCAAGACCTGGGAGGCCATGCAGAAGGTGCTTGACAGTGGCGAGCACCGTCCCACTCATCTTCGCGGATGGAAGCCGGATGCAAAGGGATAGCCGGCGATGCTGGAGGCCATCACACGCATGAAGACGGCAGACGCCAGGGACGCCCTGCTCGAACCGGCACGCAAAGTCGACGCCGAGAAGCGCGGGCGCAAGGCCTCGAAAGAGGTCAGGCAGCTTCAGCTCATCGAGGCGACGATCGATTCGCTTGCCAAGCGCGGCTATTCCGAGACGACGATGGCCGATGTCGCCGACGGCGCCGGCCTGTCGCGCGGCATCGTCAATTTCCACTTCGAGAGCAAGGAAAAGCTGCTCGTCGCCACCTTGCAGTATATGTATGATGAATACTCAGCGCACTGGCGCAATGCGCTGCAGAAAGCGGGGGACGACCCCGCCCGCCAGTTGCAGGCGCTGGTCGCGGCAGATTTCGATCGTTCGATCTGCAACAAGCGCAAGCTCGCCGCCTGGTGCGCCTTCTGGGGCGAGGCCAAGTCGCGGCCGACCTACCAGGCACTGAGCAGCGCGCGCGACGTGGTCTACCAAGATATCTTCATCGAGCTCTGCGCCGCGCTGAAGCAGAGCGGCTCCTATGCCTATGAGCCGCAGGTCATGGCCTTGGCGCTCAGCGCCATGCTGGAAGGCTTGTGGCTGCGGTTGATGATGGGAACCGAGGACACCACCCGCGAGACCGCCTTGCAGGCGGCCAATGAATTCCTGTCGGCGGCGTTCCCCAAACATTACCCGCGGAAGGCCGCCGGCACGACAGGATCATAAAAACAGAACACCACAGAGGATGGAACAGCGATGAAGACATTCACACGACGCCTGACCCTGACATTTGCGCTGGCCGCGACGCTGGCGACTTCCGCCGCCGCCCTGGCGATCGCCGCCGACAAGGACCTGATCGTGTTCGACTGGTCGGGCTATGAGGCCCCGAGCTTCCATCCGAAATATGTCGAGAAGAACGGCGATTCCCCGACCTTCGCCTTCTTCGGCGACGAGGACGAGGCGTTCGAGAAAGTCCGCTCCGGCTTCAAGGCAGACCTTGGCCACCCCTGT
This sequence comes from Mesorhizobium sp. BH1-1-4, assembly GCF_020165665.1. NCBI lineage: Bacteria > Pseudomonadati > Pseudomonadota > Alphaproteobacteria > Hyphomicrobiales > Phyllobacteriaceae > Mesorhizobium > Mesorhizobium sp. BH1-1-4. The sequence goes on along the minus strand of NZ_JAIUIN010000021.1, from coordinate 72,260 downwards.
TCGCAGAGCGTGACGAAGTGGCGCGAGGCCGGCCTGCTGCAGCCGCTCGACACCTCGAAGATCGCGGGCTGGAAGGATCTCAATCCCGGTATTATGGCGATGAAAAATCTCGCCACGACCGATGACGGCAAGGCCTGGTTCATGCCCTGGGACTGGGGCAACACGCAGCTCACCTACAACTCTTCGAAGATCGACGCCAAGGATGTGCAGTCGCTGAAGGCCTTCGCCGATCCGAAGTTCAAGGGCCGGGTGTCGATCGGCGACAATGTCGACGATGCCTATGCGCTGGCGGCGCTCGCCATCGGGCTGAAGGACTGGACCAAGATGACGGACGACCAGTTCAAACAGGCGTCCGACTTCCTGCGCGAGGTGCACAAGAATGTCCGCTCCTACTGGACCGACACCACCGACGTCGTCCAGCTGCTCTCCGGGGGCGAGGTCGATCTCGCCTGGGCCTGGAACGACGCGACGGTTCAGTCGGTCGCCGCCGGCGTGCCGATCAAGTCCGTAAAGGATACGAATGAAGGCATCTCGACCTGGGTCTGCGGCTATGTGCTGTTCAAGGACGCGCCCGGCAATGTCGAGAAGGCCTACGATTATCTCAACGCCGTCAACGATCCCGAGATCGCCAAGGTGCTGGTCAAGGACTGGGGCTATGGCCAGGCCAACGCCAAGGGCATGGCTGGCGTCGACCAGGCGATCCTGAAGGAAAAAGGCTATGACGACGTGCAGAAATTCGTCGACAAGACGCTGTTCCAGTCGCCGTTGCCGTCCGATCTCAAGCTCAAGATGATCGCCGAATTCGAGAAGATCAAAGCGGGGTACTAGCCCTCCGTTCGAAGAGCCCATCTGCCGGCACCGCTGGCGGATGGGCTCGCCAAAGCGTGTGAATTTGCCTAACCTCGCCCCGACATCTTTCGCGATGAGGGAGTTTTCGCGCCATGAATTCCATGCTTCACCGCCTTGTCGTCGCCGCAGCCTGCATGATGGGCGCCGGCGCGGTCTATGCCTTCGCGGAAGGCGGCGGCGAGCTCGTCGTGTTCGACTGGTCCGGCTATGAGGACCCGTTGCTGCATCCCGCCTACACCGCCAAACATGGCGCCGAGCCGACCTTCGCCTTCTTCGGCGACGAGGACGAGGCGTTCGAGAAGATGCGGGCCGGCTTCAAGGCAGACATCGCGCATCCCTGTTCGCAAAGCGTGTCGAAATGGCGCGACGCTGGCATGCTGCAGCCGCTCGATACGTCCCGGATCGCCGGCTGGAAGGATCTCAATCCCGGCATCATGGCGATGAAGAACCTCGCCACCACCGAGGACGGCAAGGCTTGGTTCATGCCGTTCGACTGGGGCAATACGGCGTTGCTCTATCGCACCGACAATGTGACGGCCGACGAGGCGAAGTCGCTGCGGATCCTGGCCGATCCGAAATTCAAGGGGCGCGTCACCATCGGTGACAATGTCGACGACGCCTATGCGTTGGCGAGCCTGGTCATCGGGCTCAAGGACTGGACCAAGATGACCGACGCCCAGTTCAAGGAGGCGTCCGACTTCCTGCGCCAGGTGCACAAGAACGTCCGTCTCTACTGGACCGATTCGAGCGACATCGATCAGGCCTTTTCCGGCAACGAGGTCGACCTCGCCTGGGGGTGGGGCCAGACGCTGATCGCGATGAGCGGGCAAGGCGTTCCCGTCGCCATGAACAGGGATACCAAGGAGGGGATGTCGACCTGGGTCTGCGGCTACGTGCTGATGAAGGACGCGCCGGGAAAGCTCGACCAGGCCTATGATTTCCTGAGCGCGGTCAATGCGCCCGATATCTCGAAATACATGGTCACGACTTTCGGCTATGGCCATGGCAACAGTGCCGGCATGGCGACGATCGACCACAAGGTGCTGGCCGAGCGCGGCTTCGACGACATCGACAAATTCCTCGACAAGACCCTGTTCCAGCAGCCGGTTGCGCCGGAACTGAAGAAGCGGATGGTCGACGAGTTCGAGAAGATCAAGGCCGGCTATTGAACGACAAAACCGAAAGAACCGACGTCGTCATCGTCGGCGCCGGCTTTACCGGCCTGTCGGCCGCGCTCGAACTGAAACAGGCCGGCATCGATTTTGTGCTGCTCGAAGCGCGCGATCGTGTCGGCGGGCGGGTCGAGGCTGTCCGCAACGAGCTGGGCGAATTGATCGACAGCGGCGGTCAGTTCCTGTGCGTGGATATGCCCGAGGTGATGGCGCTGGCCAAGGCACACGGCAAGACGCTCGTCGAGACCTATGTCGATGGCGAGTTCATCACCCATCCATCGCTGACCCCGGCGAGAGCCGAGCGTACCTATCATGCGTCGATGGCGATCCGCGAGCGCATGAACAGCACCGATCCGGACGACCCGGCAATTGCCGGACTGACTGTCGCGGCCTGGTTGGAACAACAGCATGACACGGCCGATACCAAGGCGGCTTTCCGGTCGCTCGTAGAAGGGCTGTGGTGCCTGGCGGCGGACAAGGTGCCGCTCTGGTACCTGATCGACAATGATCGCCGCATCACAAACGAGGTGTTCGAGCTGCAGTATTTCCTGCGCGAGACCATGCAATCGCTGGCCGAGGATTTGGCCGGCGAGCTCGGCGACCGGCTGCGGCTGAACGAAGCGGCAACGCGGATCGAGCATGGATCGCAGGGCGTTCGTATCGCCACGACGGCGGGGGCCGTCGAAGCACGGGAGGTGCTGATCGCCCTGCCGCCGGCGACGGCCGCCAAGCTCGAATTCTCGCCCGCCTTACCTGATGCCCTGGCGAATGCGCTGACCGTCTGGGAAAGCGGCGCGGTGATCAAGATGCTGGTGCGCTACGGCAAGCCATTCTGGCGCGAGCGCGGCCTGAGCGGCATGGTCATGTGGCGCGATCTGCCTGGACTGTTTGTTTGCGATGGCAGCAAGGACAGTGACCATGCCGCGGTCATCGTCTTCGTTGGCGGCCCCCTGGCGCAGCGCTGGCACGCGCTCGGCGACGCGGCATTGCAGGCGGAAGTAACGGCAAGGCTGGTGGATGCGTTCGGCCCCGCGGCAAACGATGTCCTCGACCTCAGCGCCCGCGACTGGACGAACGATCGTTGGAGCGGCGGCGCCTATAGCGACCTCATCGTCGATGTGACGGCCAGGGATGCCGAGCGCACCATTCTTGCCGGCGCGCCGCCGCTGCATTTCGCATCGTCGGAATTGTCGCCGTCATTCCCGGGCTATGTCGAAGGCGCCATCGTGGCCGGGCGCATCGCGGCGGGCAAGGCCATCGCCGATTTTCAGTCGGCCATCGCCACCAACGCTTCCGGATCATAGGCGAGGCGGATCGAGGTGCCGACCGGGATGTCGTCGGCGCCGAAATCGTTGGTCTCGGTCACCGACAGCGGCTTTTCCAGGCCGGGGATTTCGACGATCAGATGGGTGATCTCGCCGAAATAGTGGCGCTCGACCACCTTGCCGGCGACCTCGAATTTGGCTGTCGCATTGTCCCACAGCACGCGCAGGCGCTCCGGCCGGATGCCGAGCGTCGCGCCGCCGCCATTGCGCACGAAAGCCTTCGGCTTGTCGGTCTTGATGCGGCCGAATCCCAGCGTGTCCACGACCAGCGAGGCGCCGCTCTCCTCGACGATCTCAGCCTTGACGAAATTCATGCCGCCCAGGAAATCGGCGACCTGGCGGTTGACCGGCCGCTGGTAGATTTCCTTGGGCGAGGCGACCTGGGCGATCTTGCCGCCAAACATCACGGCGATGCGGTCGGACATTGCGAGCGCCTCATACTGGTCATGGGTGACGAGCACGAAGGTGATGCCGACGGCCTGCTGCAGGCGGCGCAGTTCGACCTGCATCTGCTCGCGCAGTTTCTTGTCGAGCGCCGACAGCGGTTCGTCGAGCAAAAGCACCTTAGGCCGCATCACCAGTGCGCGGGCCAGCGCCACACGCTGGCGCTGGCCGCCGGAGAGTTCGGTGGCGAGCCGCTTGCCGAGACCGGTGAGCGAGACCTGGGCCAGCGCCTCCTCGACGCGGCGCTTTTCCTCACCGCCCTGCAGCTTCAGCCGCTTCAGTCCGTAGGCGACATTCTGTTCGACATTGAGGTGCGGGAAGATGGCGTAGCTCTGGAACACCATGTTGGTCGGCCGGCGGTTGGCCGGGATGCCCTCCATGGGCTGGCCGCCGACCGCAATCGAACCGCTGGTCGGGTTGTCGAACCCGGCGATCATGCGCAAGAGGGTGGTCTTGCCGCAGCCGGAGGGGCCAAGCAGCGAGAAGAACTCGCCTTCCCTGATGGTCAGGGAGGCGTCGTCCAGCGCCTTGAACGCTCCGTAGCTGCGGGTGACGTTCTTGATCTCGATCATGGATCGTTGCGGCTGCTCAGGCATAGAGGCCTCCCTCGTTCTGGGTGCGTCTGGCCGCGCGGCGACGCAGGATTTCGGCGATCGTCATCAACAGGAAAGAAGCGACCAAGAGCAACGTGCCGAGCGCCAGCACGCCGGGCAGTTTCGAGGCGAAACGCAACTGGCCCCAGATGTAGATCGGCAGCGTCGCCTCGGTGCCGGTCAGGAAAAAGGCGATGATGAATTCGTCCAATGAAATGGTGAAGCAGACGAGCAGGCTGGAGATGATGGCCGGCGCCACCATCGGCAGCGTCACACGCCGGAACGTGCCGAAGGCGCTCTCGCCGAGATCGGCGGAGGCTTCCTCCAGGCTGCGGTCGAAACCCTCGAAGCCGGAGGTCAGCACCGTCATCGAATAGGGGATGCAGACCAGGACATGGCCGAGCACGACGGTGAACAGCGACAGGCTCAAGCCAAGCTGCAGCATCACCAGCAGCATGGAGATGGCAACGATCACTTCGGGCAGCACCAGCGGCGCCATGATCAGTCCGTTGATGGCACGGCGGCCGGGATAGCGGTAGCGGGTAATGGAGCGGGCCGCGAGGATGCCGAGCACGGTGGCGAGCACGGAAGCCGACACACCGACGATCAGGCTGTTCCAGGCAGCGTCGAGCAGCGCCGGCGTGCGCGGCAGGTCCTCGTACCATTGCAGGGTGAAGCCGGTGAGCGGGAATTTCGGTGTGGGCGCCGTGTTGATCGAGAAGATCGGCAGGAAGATGACCGGCAGATAGAGGAAGACGATGTAGAGGAACGCATAGGCGGACAGCCAGCCGCCGGGCAGGAAACGAGACCGCGCTGTCATCGAGCCATCCTTTGCAAGGCGCGGATGATCAGCACCGTGGCGCCGGCCATCAGTGAGACGATCAGCATGGTGGTGACGGAAAGTGCCGCACCGAGCGGCCAGTTGGCGGCCTTGCCGAACTGCGCCTGGATGGCATTGGCGATCATCACGCCGTCCTTGCCGCCGACGAGCTTTGGCGTGACGTAGTCGCCGACCGTCGGGATCATGACGATCAGCGCCGCTGAAATGATGCCTGGCGCCGACAGCGGCAAGGTCACGCGCAGGAACGAGCGCAACGGGCCGTCGCCAAGGTCCGTGGCTGCTTCGACCAGCGTGCGGTCCACCTTCTCCAGGGATACGAAAATCGGCAGGATGGCGAAGGCCGCCCAGGCATGGGTGAGCGTGATGATGACGGCGCTCGAATTGTAGAGCAGGGCGGTCGACGGTTCATCGATGATGCCGAGGCCCATCAGCCCGGAATTCAAGACGCCATTATAGCCCAGGATGACCTTCCACGACATGACGCGCAGGAGATAGCTGGTCCAGAACGGGATGGTGATGAGGAACAGCCAGAGGCTCTTGTGACGGCCGCCATGGAAGGAAATGAAGTAGGCGATCGGGTAGGCGAGGAGGACCGTAAAGAAACTGACCGTCAGCGAGATGTAGAGCGAGCGCCACAGGAGATCGCGGTAGATCGGCTCGGTCAGTGCGACGCGGTAGTTTTCCAGCGTGAAGGTGCGGTCGATGGTCAGGTAATGCTGCGTCCAGAAGGAGTGGGCGATGACCACCAGGATCGGCAGGACCAGGAGGATGAGCGCGTAGAGGAAGGTTGGGCTGATCAGGGCAAAGCCCTGTACGGGCTCGGATTGCAGAAGGGCATTTCGTCTGGCCCGCGTCATGCGCAGCGGGGGCGCCCCTTCCGCGGCCGCCGTCATTGCCCGACTCCGGGGGGCAGCGCTCCGGGCATGATCTTGGTTGCTGGCCTGGACTCTTGCGCCATGCGGCATCCCATTTTGATGACGCCGACTGTTGTTCCCCTTGCCGGCTTTCTTTCATCATGCGCGCATCCGCGGATTGAAATCAAGCGCCATTTCTGCGATGTTGATTGAACGGACATTCAAGATTTGATGCGGAAAGCCCCTATTTCTGGGATTTTCTTCTGATTTCATGTCCGAGAAAAAATCGTCAAGAGATGTGGAGGCGAGCATGGCGGCGATGAGAGACCTGAAGGCGACCGAAACGGCAGCGCCCGGAGGCGACGATGCCATTGAACTGGGCAAGCGGCATCTCATCCAGCCTTGGCCTTATGCCGGTTCGGTCGGCGCCGAGGCACGCGCGCTGATCGGCGAGGGCGACGGCATCTACATCACCGACAGCACCGGCAAGCGGCTCATCGATGGCCCGGCCGGCATGTGGTGCGTCAATGTCGGGCATCGCCGCGAGGAACTGGCCAAGGTGATGTACGACCAGGCGATGGCGCTGTCCTACAACACGCCCTGGTACACGATGAACGCGCCGTCGGCGGAGCTTGCCAAACGCATCGCCGGCCATGCGCCCGGCGACCTCAGCCATGTCTTCTACACCACCGGCGGTTCCTCGGCCGTCGAGACGGCGCTGCGCTTCATGCAGTTCTACAACAATGTGCGCGGCCGGCCAGAAAAGAAGCTGATCCTGAGCCGTGGCGGCGCCTATCACGGCTCGACCTATCTGTCGGCCTCGCTCAATGGCCGCCCGCGCGACCGCGACTGGATGGACGGCGCCGACGAACTGGTGGTAAAGCTCGCCTCGCCCGATCCGTTCCGGCGCCCGCAAGGCATGAGCCTTGCCGCCTTCACCGATTTCCTCGTCGACCAGTTCCGCGACACGGTCGCGCGTGTCGGCGCCGACAGAATAGGCGCCTTCGTTGGCGAGCCCATACAGGCCTCTGGCGGCGTCGTCATACCGCCGGACGGCTATCTCAAGCGTATCCGCGAGGTCTGCCGCGTCAACGACATCCTCTATGTCTCCGACGAGGTGGTGACGGGCTTCGGCCGGCTTGGCCACGTCTTTGCGTCGGGTGATGTTTTCGGCATCGATCCCGACATGATCACCTTCGCCAAGGGCGTCACCTCGGGCTATTTCCCGCTTGGCGGCGTCATCATTTCCGAGCGGCTGCTGGAAGAATTGCGCCGTTCCAATCATCCCGACGCACTGTTCGGCCACGGCCTGACCTACACGTCGCATCCGATCGGCTGCGCGGTGGCCTTGAAGAATCTCGACCTGCTGGAAGAAGGCGTACTTGCCCACACGCAGGCGGTGGCGCCCTATTTCCAGGCGCGGCTGAAGACGCTGGAAGAGCTGCCGCTGGTCGGCGAGGTGCGCGGCGTGGGGCTGATGGGCTGCGTCGAATGCGTCGCCGATCGCGAAAGCAAGGATCCGCTGCAGCTCGACAAGAATGTCGGCAAACGCATCGATGCGCACTGCCACGAGCTCGGTCTTTTGGTGCGGCCGCTGATCAACATGTGCGTGATGTCGCCGCCGCTCATAATCACGCGCGAGCAGATCGACGACATGGTCGGCATTTTGCGCGAGGGTATTTCGCGGACGATGGACGATCTGAGGAAAGAGGGCGTGTGGCGGGGGTGATTGGCCAATCTCCCCCACGAGGGGGGGGAGATTGGCAGCTTCTATCCCCGCGACCGCAGCGCGTCGTTCAAATTCCACATGTCCTTTTCCTCAGGCGCGGTCTCCAGGCCGAGCACCGGGATCTGCCGGCGCAAATGGTCGTGGTGGGTGCGCACGCCATATTCGAGGTCGGAGAGGTAAAAGCCCTCGAAGGCCTCGGACAGCATGGATTCGTTCGACCAGACCGAAAGCTGCACATCTTCCGACATGGTGTCGCGGTCGATGCGGAAGGAGAGGTAGCGGGCGGCGGCCTGCTCGCGGCTTTCGTCCCGGTAGCGGTAGATGGCGCCGCGCAGCAGGGTCTCGCCCGTCGACAGCGGAAACTCCTGATAGAACTGCACCGATTCCGGCATCACCGACAGAACGGCGTTGGGGAAGATGCCGTAATAGACCCAGGCCTTCCTGAGATGGTCCGGCAGATGCGTCGGCTCCGGTGCGATGTTGACGTAGTTCTTGACGCTCCAGCGGCGGCCGGCATGCGGGTTGTAGCTGGCGAAGGAACGCGAGACGCCGTTGACGAAAGGCTCGTCGAAATAGGTGGCGCCGTAGAGATCCTGCAACGCCGGGTGCGCCATGGCGACGTGATAGCCTTCATTGTCAACGTCGCGCACCGACTTCCAGTTGACCGGTGTCTTCTGGGTCCAGATGCCCCAGGAGGGCACCATGTCGGCGGCCTTGTAATGGGCAAATTCCGGTTCGATCGGCTTCAGCAGTTCGGCGACGGAGGGCTGTGGGCCGCCATCGCGGAAGCGGATGAAGATGAAGCCCATCCAGACTTCGAGATCGAGCGGCATCAGGCCGAACTCGGTCTTGTCGAGATCGGGGAAGGAGCGCGGGCGGGCAGCGCCGCGCAGCGTGCCGTCGAGATTGTAGACCCAGCCATGGAACGGGCAGACCAGCGCGTTCTTGCAATTGCCCTGGCTGTCGGCGACGACGCGGCTGCCGCGGTGGCGGCACATGTTGTTGAAGCCGCGCACGACGCCGTCCTTGCCACGCACGATCAGCGCGCGCTCGCCAACGACGTCCATGGTGAGGTAGTCGCCGGCGTTCGGTATGTCGCAGACATGCCCGGCGATCTGCCAATGATTGCGGAAGACATGCTCCTTCTCCAGTTCGAGAAGGGCGGCGGAATGGTAACTCCAGCCCGGTAGTCCCCGCCGGTCCCAATCGTTCGGGATTGCCACGTCACGGAGGTGCGGGTTCATGAAACGTCTCTTCTTTTTATTGAATGATCATTCAATAAAATCACATTTTTCATTGAAATGCAACGGCTTGTGGAAATCAGACGATTCACCATTGAAAATCCAGACGCCGGTTTTAGCAGAATTTCGCATCGCGGTTGGCCCTGAAAACCCCGAAGAATCCGGGTGTTAGCCAGGGTCCCAAAACCTCCACCCGCCGCCGGGTCACGCCGCAAATCGTGCTCTCCGGACAGACCCTGCGGACAGGGCCTTTGTCGGTAAGAAAAGCCTCGCCGACGCCCCCGCCGCCCACGGAGGCGCACGGACAGCGCAACGTGCTACCCCCCATCGGAATGGCCAATGACCGATTTTGACCGATTCTGCCCGTATTCATGTTTCAATCCGGTTACATGCTCGGGCTGTCGTCACCTTTGCGTCGTTACAGAGCGCGATTAAATTCGTTTCATCGCAAAAAGAAAATCAACGAAGGGGATGACGATGCATGCGAAAGTCCAGACCACCAGCGGTAACCGCTTTCAGGCTCCAGAGCGCTCTGACCGCCGCCCGAAGCTGGCGCTTCGCCAGCGCGCCAGCGACCACCCGATGGCAATGTTCATGGCGCTGGCTGCTTGCGCCTTCGCCGGCATGGCGTTCACGCCGACGGTCGGCCCAGCCTTCGCTTCGTTGAATCCGCCGGCCAACATCGTCGAAGGCGCACCGACCACAACCACGACCGCCCGCCTGCCGATGCCGGCGATCGATTTCATCTGCAAGGGGCAGGCCTGGGGCGCCGAGAACGTGGACTGCCTGCGCGCCATTGCCCAGCAGTCCGGAACGCACAAGGCCCGCGCGATCCGCATGGTCGCCAACGCCGCGCCGCTGACCGGCACGCCGAACATCTTCTGATTTCCGCCTCCGGGTTTCTGGCCCGGGCATGATCTTAAAAAACAGGTTCCCGTTTGGGGATCATGCCCTGGACTCCCCGAGCGCTTCCTCCAGCGCTCCCCTCGGCTCCCGCCGCCCTGTCGGCCGGGGGCCTCTTTTTTATCCTTGCGACACTGCCTGCTCGGCAATGGTCGAAAGCACGCTGCGCACATCCAGCGTGCTGAACGGTTTTTCGAGGATCTGTGGCCGCTGCTGCGCCGGCAAGGCTTCGATTTCCGCCTTGGCGCCGATCAGGTCGCCAGTGACCAGCACGAAGCGCCGCGCCAGATCGGGCCGCTCGGCAAGCAGTTCCCGGTAGATCGAAATGCCCGATCTGCCGGGCATGCGCAGATCCGAAAAGACGATGTCGGGCGGCATGTGGCCGCTCAGGGTGGCTTCGCGCGATTCCCAGATCGACGCGATCCGCGACTTGATGCCCATCAATTCGAGGATGTCGGACAACGAACCGGCGACGTCAGGCTCGTCATCGATGATCAGGGCATGGCGAAGGCCGCTCGATCGGGGCTGGCTTTCGCCGGCGGCGGCGATACCTGCCGATATGGCCGGCAACTGAACGACGAAACGCGCGCCCCTGGGTAGTACTTCCTCGAACCAGACATTGCCATTGTGCCGTTCGATGATGGATTTCGAAATCGACAGGCCGATGCCCGTGCCGACGCCGACCGGCTTGGTGGTGAAATAGGATTCGAAAATGCGGTTGCGGATCGCTTCCGGCACGCCGGGGCCGTTGTCCTCGACGGAAAAGCCTGGATTGCCGCGCTCGCTTCGAAACGTCCGCACCTTGATCAGACGGTCGCCGGCGATGCCGGCCAGCGCATGCTGGCTGTTGATGAGGAAATTGGCCGCCACCTGGGTCACGTGGTCGGCATCGGCCATGGCCAGCAGCGGACCCGGCGCGAAATCGGTATCGATGATGATGCCGCTCGAGCGCGCGCCATAGGCGGTCACCTCGAGAGCGGCGCGGATCACCTGGTTGAGATCGGTCTCGGCCTGCGCCGCCGGATGGAGCCGGACCATCGACAGGAAGCTCTTGACGATGCGGCCGCAGCGCTCGGCGGCGGCACGCACCTTCTCGGCACGAACCTTGGTCTGGGGGTCGGATGCGAATTCATGCAGCAGCGTCGATTGTGCGACCACCACGGCCAGCGGGTTGTTGAGTTCGTGCGACACGCCCGCCAGCAGCGAGCCCATTGCCGCCATTTTCTCGTTCTGGTGCAGCTTCTCGCGCTGGCGGTTGATCTCTTCCTCGGCGCGCAGCTTGTCGCGCAAGTCGCGGATCGAGCCGAAGATGAGGCGACGGTCGGCGACCCGCATCTCTGTCGCCGTCAGTTCGATCGGGAACACCTCACCGGCGGCATTCTGGGTGACGGTTTCCAGCCGCTGGCCGACCATCGGTGCGCCACGGCCCGACATGTAATCGGCGCCAGACATATAGCCCTTGCGGTAGTAGACCGGCACGATGGTGTCGAGCAGGTCCTTGCCGAGGATGGCGCTGCGCGGAAAGCCGAACATCTTTTCCGCGGCCGGATTGAATTCGATGATCGACCCGGCCTCGTCGATGACGATGATGGCGTCCAGCGAGGCCTGCAGCATGGTGCGGCGGATCACTTCGCTGGCATGGGCGTCGGAGGGCGAGTGTTCGATGGCGTCGCCGATGGCGAGTGCGATGATGTGCAGCGTCGCCTCTTCCTCGTCGGTCCATTGACGCTCCTCGACGCAGTCATTGACGGCGAGCGTGCCCCACAGATGACCGTGCGCGAAGACCGACACCGACAGGAACGACTTGATGTTCTGCTTTTCGAAATCAGCCCTCAGGAATCCTTCGAGATCGCGCGTATGCCCGGCGAAAATCTTGCCCTGCCGCTCATCCTCGGCCAGCCGCTCCAGCAGCGGATCCGAATTGACGATCGACTGCATGATGACGGTCGGTGAGGCCAGTTCGCCGCCGAAATCGGGGTCGATCCAGTAGGCGGCGACAGACTGGGCGAAACCCTGGCCGGGCAGTTCGCGCAGACGAAACAGGATGCCGCGTTGGCACTCCATGGCACGGCAGAGCGTTTCCAATATGCCGTCCATTTCGCGCTGCCAGTCGCCGGCCTCGCGCAGCCGGCGCACGACGCGCACGGCCGCCATCGCCGCGCCCTGCCTGAAACCCTGCCTATCCGTGCTTGCCGTGTCGCCCGTCATTGTCAGCCGTCATTTCCAGAGTCACGCCACTTCGATCGTCTGGCAACGGCTGCGAAGCGGAACCCCGTGGGTCCGACGCTCAGTTGCCGTCGCCGGTCGGCAGCGAGAAGATATAGCCTTCGCCGCGCACCGTGCGCAGGAATCTCGGGTTGGCCGGGTCGCTCTCGATCTTCTTGCGCAGGCGCATGATGCGGATGTCGACGGCGCGCGACGATTCCGGGTCTTCGGTGAAGCCGATTGCCTCCGAGATCGCGGCCCGGGTCAAGAGCCGGTTGGCGCGGGTCAGGAAAACCTCCAGCACGTCGAACTCGCTCTTGGCCATGTCGATCACCATGCCGTTGGCGCCTGTGACCAGCCTGCCGTCGAGATCGGCCTGGAAGGGGCCGAAGGCGACGGAGCGCCGATCTGTCCTGGCTTTCCTGTCCGGCAGCTCCGTCGGCTGCGGGACGCGGCGCAGCACGCTGCGGACTCTCGCCAGCACTTCGCGCAGTTCATACGGCTTGACGATATAGTCGTCGGCGCCGAGTTCCAGCCCGACGATGCGATCGAGCGCGGTGCCGGCGGCGGTCGCGTAGATGATGCCGATCGGCATTTTCGAGCGCAGCCAGCGGCCGAGCGACAGGCCGTCCTCGCCCGGCATGGCGATGTCGAGGATCGCCAGATGGAAGGGCTGCGTTTCGACGAGGGCGCGCGCGGCGGCCGCGTTTTCGGCGGTGGCCACGTCGTAGCCGGAGGCGCCGAGATATTCGGCCACCGCGTCCCTCAGGTCGGGCTCGTCCTCGACGATGACAATTCTTGCCCGCACGATGCTCTCGCTCCCACTTTCAGTGGAAAGTAGATTGGGTATAAACATGATGTCCAGCACTCATATCCGGTTGCCAGGGAACGGTTGGAAAACATGGCCGCAAGAGCCGTCATCGCGCTTGTTTCCGTCGCCGAGGTGGTGGCGACCGAGCTTGCCGACCATCTCGACCGGCGCGGCCATGACGTGCGCCAGGCGCGGCAGCCCTGGGAGGCGGAATCGCTGCTGGCGGGCGGCGGCATCGACGTCGTCGTCGTTGGCGACAGCCTCAGCCAGGCCGAGGGTCGAGATCTGCTCAGGCGCCATGGCCATCAAGGTGGCGGCGGCGAGGGTGGGCCGGATTTCATCCTGATCTGCCGACCCGCCGATCTCCTCGACAAGGTGCTGGCGCTTGAGCTTGGCGCCGCCGACGTCGTCGAAAGTCCGCTCAATGTCAGGGAACTCGCCGCGCGCGTCGGCGGCCTGCTTTCGCGGCGCGGCAGGGGCACCCAGGAACTGATCGTGCTGGAGAACGCGACCGTCGATCTGAGATCGGCGATCGTCATGCATCGCTCCGGTACGCAGGAGCAGCTCTCGCCCGGCCAGGTGGCGCTGCTCCGGCTGTTCCTGGCGAGCCCGCGCAAGGTGCTGACGCGTGACGACATTATCGCCGCCGCGCCGGCCGAGAATGCCGACGCCTTCGATCGTTCGATCGATTCGCGCATCGTGCGGCTGCGCCGCAAGCTCGACACCGAAACCATCACCACCATACGCGGCGCCGGCTACAGGTTCGATCCGCCACGGCAGTTCGCCGACTGACGGTCCTCTTTTCCCGCTGGTTTTCCGGATGAACATCGGCCTTTCCATCGTCACGCCGATGTCACGAGGTTCAGCGCACCACCAGCAATGACGGGCCCGAGGGCATTTCGCCGCTCGTGACGAGTTCGCTTGCGTGAGCACGCTCCTTGAGCAGCACGGTGGCGAGAGCGGCAAAGCCGAGCAGGCCCTGCGCGTAGAGCAGCGCGGAAAGCAAGGAAGCCGCGAATTTTGTTTTCATCGTCCCAATCCCCAAAAATGAATCTGTCGCGGGTCGCTTCAGGAAACTCCCGAAGTGCCCGCGCCGCCCACGGAGCCCCCCGTCGCGGCGCGGGCCTTCGGTCCTCTCGGCAGCAAGTTGCCGGAGGGGCCGCGCAATGCCAGCAGCCGAAGGCCAACCCGCCAGAGGGCCTTCAACCGGGCGATGCGCAGGCTGGAAACAATCCAGACCAAGGCGCAAAACAGGGAAACGTGCAGGGTTGAAATCTCACTCGAACTCATCGCTGCCAGCCTCGCCGCGGGATCGCCGGCAACTGTGCCTGCGCCGCCGATGGCTGCCGCCGCGATGTTGATCCTGAAGAGCCAGGACCGCGTGTTCGTTTTCGTTCCCGTGGTCGTTGTCGTCTGCTTTCGTTGCGTCCACTTTTGCGTCCAATCCGTATCCGGATCATGCCGCCGGAGCCGCGCTTTGTTGCAGATTGGTTTCGAAATCGAGCCTGTCTCTTTCACGTATAGGCAATGCGAACTTTCGTTTCGAGGCGGATACCTTTGTGCCTCGTCGTCCCGGACTGCCGATGGTGACACACAGGCGCGCCTCGATTTCCTGTCCTGTTGACCAGGGGAAACAAATTCGAAACGCAAACGAGCATTCAGCGAAATATGTCCGAAACATGCGAGGGGGATAAGCCAGCCATCGAATTGGAGCCGGCTCGACCGGCAGAGAGAGGGGACATCATGCACACCACCATTTCCGCCAAGCTCATCAACGTTGCCACCGCCGCGCTTATGGGCAGCGCACTTCTGTTCGGCGCCCACGCCGCCCACGCCGCCAACACCGTCGTGGCGCGCGTCTCGCTGTCGCAGCAGGTGATGGAAGTCTCCGTCGACGGCCGGCCGACCTTCGCCTGGAAGGTTTCCACCGGCGACAGGGCGCATGTGACGCCGACCGGCTCGTTCAAGCCGACCCGCATGCATGAGATGTGGTATTCGAAGAAGTACGACAATGCGCCGATGCCGCATTCGGTCTTTTTCAGCGGCGGCTACGCGGTCCACGCCACCTATGCCATCAAGCGCCTCGGCCAGCCGGCCTCGCATGGCTGCGTGCGGCTGCATCCCGACAATGCCGCCGACTTCTACCAGCTCGTCGAGACCTTCGGGCCGGCCAACACCAGCATCGTCATCGTCAAGTAGCGGCAGGTTTGCTGCCTCCGGCCGATCGTGCCGGAGCCGTGGAGCGACTGCCAAAAAAGAGGCCGGAAAATCCCGGCCTCTTTTTTTGTTTCTTGCGCCTTCGTGGCTCAGTTCGGCAGCGCCGGCATAAGCTTTGGATCCGGCTTTTCCGCGAGATGCGGCAGGTCCTTGCTGGCGATGAAGGTGTAGAACATGGGCACGACGAAGAGCGTGAACATGGTGCCGACCAGAATGCCGGTGAAGATGACCAGGCCCATCGAATAGCGGGCCGCGGCACCGGCACCGCTGGAAACGATCAGCGGCACCACGCCCAGAGCCATCGCCGCCGTCGTCATCAGGATCGGCCGCAGGCGCACCTTGGCCGAGGCGATGATGGCGTCACGCCGTCGCATGCCATGCAGTTCACGCTGCTGGTTGGCGAACTCGACCAACAGGATGCCGTGCTTGGTGATCAGTCCGATCAGCGTGATCAGGCCGACCTGGGTATAGATGTTGAGCGTGCCGAGGCCCAGATTGAGCGGTACGATCGCGCCGAAGATCGACAATGGCACCGCCATCATGATGATCAGCGGATCGCGGAAGCTTTCAAACTGCGCCGCCAGCACCAGGTAGATGACGATGACGGCCGCGCCGAAAGCAATCAGAATGGTGTTGCCCTGTTCCTTCTCCTGCCGGGACTGGCCGGAATAGTCGATGAAGAAGGTGTCGGGCAGGCTCTCCCTGGCAATGTCCTCAAGCACTTTCAAACCGTCGCCCGTGGTGACGCCGGGCAGCGGCAGCGCCGAGATCGTCGACGAATTCAGTTGGTTGAACTGTTCGATCGCCGCCGGCGAGGCATTGTTCGAGATCGTCACCACCGCCGACAGCGGCACCATCTCGCCGGTCACGCTGCGCACGAAGTACTCGCCGAGCTTTTCGGGGTTGTCGCGGAACTCCTGCGGCACCTGCGGAATGATGTCGTAGCTGTTGGAGTCGCGGTCGAACTGCGCGACTTCGGCGCCGCCCACCAGCAGGGTCAGCGTCCGGCCGATATCGGCGATCGGCAGGTTGAGCGCGGCGGCACGGTCGCGGTCGATGGTCACCGTTACCTGCGGCGCGTCATAGGCCATCGAATTCTGCACGACGATGAAACGGCCCGAGGCTTGCGCCTTGTTCTTGATCTTCTCGGCTTCCTCGTAAACCTGAGCGGAATCGCCGGTCGAGCGCACCACCATGGAAATCGGCAACCCGCCGCCCGAGCCCGGCAGCGTCGGCGGAGCGAAGACGAAGGCCTGGACACCCGCCACCTTGGCGATACGGGCCGTAATGTCGGCCTGCAGCTCCTTAGAATTGCGCTTCCGCTCCGCCCAATCCTTGAAAGCGAAACCGACAAAGGCGCTGTTGGTCGTGCCGCCGAAGGCGACGGCCGAGAACTGCGCCCGGGTTTCGGGAATGTCCCTCACCAGGCCCAGGATCTGATTGACGTAGGTCTCGGTGTAATCGGAGGTCGCATAGCGCGGCGCCGTAACCAGCGAGAGCAGGAAGCCCTGGTCTTCTTCCGGTGCCAGTTCCGTCGAGGTCTTGGTGAACATGAAGCCGGTCACGCCGACAAGGGCCAGCACGATGAGCAGCGTCAGCGGGCGATAGTTCAGCGACCCGGTGACGGCGCGCTCATAGACGTGCTCCACGCGCGCGAAAGTGCCGTCGACGATGCGCTGGAACCGGCCGGCATTGCCAGGCTTCAGAAGGCGCACCGACATCATCGGCGTGATGGTGATTGCAATGATCCCAGACAGCACCACCGATCCGGCGAGCGTCACCGCGAATTCGCGGAAAAGGGCGCCGGTCAGACCGCCGGTAAAGGCCAGCGGCGCGAACACGGCGGCCAGCGTCATGGTCATGGCCACGATGGCCGAGGCGATCTCGCGCATGCCGCTGAAGGCCGCCTGCATCGGCGGCATGTGGTCTTCTTCCATGTGGCGGTGGATGTTCTCCACCACCACGATGGCGTCGTCGACGACGAGGCCGATCGCCAGCACCATGGCCAGCAGCGACAGAAGGTTGATCGAATAGCCCACCGCGAACAAAAGGAAGCAGACGCCGATCAGCGACAGCGGGATGGTGATGATCGGCATCAGCACCGAACGGAACGAGCCAAGGAACAGAAGGATGACGACGACGACGATGGCAACCGCCTCGGCGATGGTCTTGAACACCTCGTCGATCGAGGCGCTGATCTGTCCGGTTGCGTCGTAGACGACCTCGATCGTCATGCCTTTCGGCAGCGTGTCCTGGATCTGCGGGACGAGCTTGGTGAGCGCCGCCGCGGTCGTCAGCGGGTTGGCCGCCGGAGTCGGGAAGATGGCGAGGAAGGTGCCGGGCTTGCCGTTGAAGGAGACCCTGGTGTCGGTGTTCGCAGCGGCCAGTTCGACGCGCGCCACGTCGCGCAGCCGCACGACATTGCCGTCGGTCGAACGCAACGGCAGCTCGGCGAAGGCCTCTGGTGTCTGCAGCGTCGAGCGCACGGTGATAGACGAAACGACATATTCGTTCTGGGTGTTGCCGGGCGCCGACAGGAAGTTGGAGTTGTTGATCGCCGCCAGCACTTCGGCCGCCGTCACGCCGCGCGCGGCAAGCCTGACCGGGTCGATCCAGACGCGCATCGAGTATTCCTGGGCACCGAAGATCTGCACGTCGGCGACGCCTTCGACCGTCGACATGCGCGGTCTGATGACGCGCTCGATATACTCGGTCAGCTGCTCCTTGGTCATGTTCGGGTTCTGCATCGAGATGTACATCATCGCGAATTGCTGACCCGTACCCTTGACGATGACCGGATCCTTGGAGGCGTCCGGCAAGGTGCCGCGCACGCCCTGGACCTTGGACAGCACCTCGGTCAGCGCGACGTCGGGGTTGGAACCGAGCTTCATCTGCACCGTCACGGTGCTGGAGGACGGACGGCTGGACGAGGTGACGTAGTCGATGTTCTCGGTCGAGGCGACGGCGCGCGCGATCGGGGCGGAAATAAAGCCCTGGATCAGGTCGGCGCTGGCGCCCGGATAGGCCGTCGTGATGGTGATCGCGGTTTCGTCGACCTTCGGATACTGCCGGATCGACAGGTTGAAGATACCCTGGAAACCGAGCAGCAGGATCATGCAGGCAAGGACCGTCGAAAGGACGGGCCGGCGAATGAAGAGATCGGAAAAACTCATTGCTGGTCGGCCTGCTTGTTTGCCGATTTGGTTGGGTCGATGGTGTTGTCGACGGCGACGGACATGCCGTTGAAGAGACGGTTCTGACCGGCCGTGACGACCTCGTCGCCAGCCTTCAGCCCTTCGACGATCTCGACCATGCCCTGATTGCGGCGGCCGGGCTTGACGAAGACCTGCGACAGGACCAGCGCGGGCTTGTCACCTTCCGCCGTCGGCTTGGCCGGGTCGGCTGCTGCTGGCTTGGCGGTGTCGGCAGCGGCCTTGTCGGCTGGCTTGGCTGCGTCCGCCGGCTTGGTGGCATCGGCTGCCGGTTTCATCGCGTCCGCCGGCTTATTGGTGGCCGCCGCGACCGGCTTCTCTTCCGCCTTGGCTGGCTGCGCCGGGGCCTCGGCGGGCTTCGCCGGCTGCACCACGAAGATGTAGTCGCCATAGAGGCTGGTGGTCAGTGCCGTCTGCGGCAGTGACAGCACGTTCTGCTCCTCGGGCAGTTCGACACGCACCCGCACGAACTGGCCGGGGGTCAATTTGCCTTCGGGATTGGCAACTTCCGCCCGGATGTTCACCAGCCGGCTGGAGGGGTCGATCTTGGGATCGATGCCGCGAATGGCGCCGGCAAAGGGCATGTCGTCGCTGCCGCCCAGGCCCAGGCGGACCGTCTGGCCAATCTTGAGCAGCGGTAGCTGCTGTTCGGGAACCGAGAAGTCGACCCGCATCGTGTCGAGGTCCTGCAGCGTCACCACGGCGGTGCCGGGTGCCAGATACTGGCCGAGATCGATCTTCGGAATGCCGACCGTGCCGGCGAAAGGCGCGGTAAGCTGCTTCTGGTCGAGAACGGCCTGCAGCCTGGTGACCTGGGACGCCGAAGCGGATGCCGCCGCGCGCGCCGTGTCCAGCGTCGAGTCGGAGCCGACACCACGCTTTGTCAGTTCGATGGCGCGGGTCAGCGTGGTCTGATCAAGCGCCGCCTGCGCTTTCTGCGCATCGAGGTCGGCGCGCTCGACGGCGTCGTCGAGTTGCAGCAGCACCGCGTTGGCCGCCACTTTCTGATTGGCGTGGAAGGGGATTTCCTTGACGATGCCGGCGGTCTCGACCGTCAGGTCGACACCGCGCACGGCCCGCACCGTACCGATCGCCTCGACGCCCGGTGTCCAGTTGGACGGCTTGGCGATGGTCGTCGACACGGTCGCCGCCGGCGGCTTCATGGTGGCGAAATACTGCTTGATGCCGTTGTCGCGCAGGAAGTTAAAGCCGACGATGCCGCCGACCACGACGACGAGCACGGCAAGGACGACAATAATGATGAAGACACGGAGTATGCGCTTGAACAAGGAAGTCCCCTCAGTCGAAAATCCGGCGCGAAGCGCGGACATCGGGACACATATCGACTGCGGGTCCCGATTACAAATAGTGGCGGTCTTACTGTACCGTCTGGACTGTCTTGTCAATTGGGCCTAAGCTTGCGATGGGAGGCGCCATGAGAGCCCAACGACCGAACTCGCGCGAGAAAATTCTCGCCGCGGCGGCTGATGTCGCCCGGGAATCCGGACCCGGCAGCCTGTCGCTCGATGCCGTCGCCAACCGCGCCGGCGTATCGAAGGGTGGGCTGCTCTACAATTTCCCGACCAAGGCAAAATTGATGCAGGGCCTGGTCGAAGGCTATCTGCGCGATTTCGAGCAAGCGCTGGAAACCGCCGGCAGCAACGACAACGATAAAAATCCCCTTGCCGTCTACATCAGATTGTCAGCCGAGGACTGCGAGGAAAAGCAGCCATCGGCGTCCTGGATTTTTTCGGCGATCGCCGAGGATCCCGATTTCATGACGCCGATCAAGACATTCAAGCGGCAGCTGTTCGAACGGCTGAAGGGCGAGGCGCCAGACCTGAAATCGCTGCTGGTCTGCTATCTCGCCATCGAGGGGCTGCGCAGCATGAACCTGTTCGATTCCGACGTGCTGTCGAAGGACGAACGGGATCTGCTTGTATCGTCGCTTCTCGACATCGCCCAATAGGCTTCCCTGAATGGGCGAAGGCCGCCGCGGTCATTCAATGATGGCGCCTACAGGGCCTTTCCCGTCGTGGGATCGAACAAGCGAAGCGCGGCCTCGTCGAAGGTGAGGTTGCGCTTTTCGCCCTTGGCGACCTGGGCTCGCGGCGGCAGGGAGGCGGTCAGCCGCTGCGCGCCGATCCGGGCCGTGGTGACCAGTTCGGGTCCGGTCAGTTCGACGACCTCGATCTCCACCGGCAATGACAGGTCCGTCGCGGCTCCCGTCGCCGTACGCAGCGCTTCCGGCCTGATGCCGATGACCACCTGCGCACCTACACGCGCCGCGTTCGCATAGCGGGCCGGCAAGGGGATCCGCACATCGGTCTCGGCGATGGCCAGTTTGCCGCCGGTGACGACCGCGTTCAACATGTTCATCGACGGCGCGCCGACGAAGCCCGCGACATAGAGCGTTGCCGGGTCGTTGTAGATCTCCTCGGGCGTGCCGAGCTGCTCGATCCTGCCGTCACGCATGACGGCGATGCGGCTCGCCAGCGTCATCGCCTCGATCTGGTCGTGGGTGACGTAGACGACGGTGGTCTGCAGCATCTGGTGCAGGCGCTTCAATTCGGTGCGCATTTCCAGGCGCAGCTTGGCGTCGAGATTGGACAACGGCTCGTCGAAGAGGAAGACCTGCGGCTTGCGCACCAGCGCCCTGCCGATGGCGACGCGCTGACGCTGGCCACCGGAAAGCTGGCTCGGCTTGCGGTCGAGCAGGGTTTCGATCTGCAGCAGCCTTGCCGCATCGTTCACCGCTTTGTCGCGCACGTCGGCCGCGACGCCGCGCATCTCCAGCCCGAAGCCGATATTGCGGCGGACCGTCAGGTTCGGATAGAGCGCGTAGGACTGGAAGACCATGGCGATGTCGCGGTTCTTGGGATGGACGCCGAGGATCGAGCGGCCGCCGATCAGCACGTCGCCGCTGGTCGCCTCGGCAAGGCCGGCGATGATGTTGAGAAGCGTCGATTTTCCGCAGCCCGACGAGCCGAGCAGCACCAGGAATTCACCGCTCTGCAGCGCGATGTCGATGCCTTTCAGCGTCTCGACGCTGCCGTAGCTCTTGCGGACGCCACGGATTTCAAGCGCGCTCATGCATGGATCCCTCGAATTGCATCGGCCCGCCATAGTTGCGGGGCAAGGTAGAGATGGCGCGCGAGGCAATTTGCGTCGCGGCGGCAAGGCAGGCGGAGAGCTTCTGTCCCTCGGCAAAAGCAGCCAGGAAGGCGGCATTGAAGACGTCGCCGGCGCCGATCGTGTCGACCACCCTGACATCGGGCGCGGCGGCCTCGACGAGGGCGCTGTTCGGGCCGATGGCGATCGCCCCTCGCGGCCCGCGCTTGACCACGAAGGTCGCACCCGGCTTCATGCTGGATCGAATTTCGCGCGCCGCTTCCTCAGGACTTGGTAATCCAGCCAGGGTCACCGTCTCGACCTCGTTGAACAGCGCCAGCGCGCAGCGCGACAGCCATGCTCTTGTCGCCGCGCAATTGGCCTCGGTCCAGCCGTCGATCGGCCAGCCGGTGTCGAGCGCCACTGATATGTCGTGGCTGTCGGCCCAGTCGAAAAGCGCGTCATACTCGCGCGTGAGGTCTTCGGTCAGGAAGGAGCCGGAGAGCAGCGCGTAGCCCCCGGAGAGCGCGCTGCCGTCGAGAACGGACAAGACATCGCCGAGGCCAAGGCGCGGCAGGTGGCCGCGCGTGGTCAAGAAAGTCCGTTCGCCATCGGGATGGGTCATGCCGACCGACAAGGTCGTGCCTTCGGGACTGATCGTCCATTTTTCGGCGCGCGGTCCGAACGCTTCGCGAAGCCAGCGGCCGAACTGGTCGTCACCGACATTGGCGGCAATCGCGAAATCGACGCCCAGCGCCTGCCAGGCGAGCCCGGTATTGCCGGCCTGGCCGCCGACGCGCAATTCGTCATGATCGACGACGGTCTCGGTTCCCGCCTTCGGCCATGGCGCGACGGGGCCGACAATCAGGTCGACATTGACGTTGCCGATCACCGCCAGCGGACGCATCACTCGCTCCTGGTGATCTTGGTGGTGCGCACGGGCGTGCCGGCATTGTCGACGCGGCTGTCGGCGAAGGCGATCATCAGGCGCTGCGCCACCGGCAGCATGGCGAAGATCGCGGCCATCCCCTCGGCCGGTTTGAACGAGAGCGTGACGGCACCGCCGACCGGAGCCTGTCCGGACGCGTCGAAGACGACCAGCGGCGCACCGGCCTCGACCACGGATGTAGCCATCGCGGTCACCAGTCCGGAGGTCGGGTCGTTGCCGCGAAACAGGATGACGCCGATTTTGGGGCCGAGCATCTCCATCGGGCCGTGCCGCAACTGGCCGCCTTCGAGGGAAAAGCAGGGCAGTCGCGATAGTTCGGTCAGCCCAAGCGCCAGGGCTTCGGCGACGCCTTGCAGGCGGCGGCCGGAGGTGACGATGGTCTCCACCTTGCCAAGCGCGGCGAGCGCGGACGCAATGTCGCAATCCTGCGGAGCCCGGAGCGCGGCAAGGGCAGGAGCGGGATCCTCGCCCAGAGCCGCCAGGATGGCGAGGTGCAGGGCCAGGGTCACGGTCAGGCTGCGTGTCGCGGCGAAAGCCAGTTCGGTGCCGCCGGCGCCGACCAGGCAAGGCGCGGTGCGGGCGAGATATGAACCGCCTTCGAGCGTCAGGCCGAAAATGTCCGGGCCGCCGCCGGCCTGCGAAAACCATCTGACGACCTCGGCACTCTCGCCGGATTGCGAGGTGACGATCACGGTGCGCCCCTCGAGCGGCAACGGTTGGCCAAGCTGTTCGGACAGCGGCAGCGCCAGCGCATCGACGCCAAGCGCGCGATAAAGCGGCTCGACCGCACGGCCTACGGCATGCGAGCCGCCCATGCCGAGCAGGAGCAGGCGGCCGGTCCGCTTGATGGAGCTGGCGGCCTTTTGCGCCTCGGCCGTGTTCTGCCGGAACGAAGTGATGGCATCCCCATGCTGACGTGCCATTTCGCGGTCGATGGCGGCCAGTCCGGCCGGCCGGTTTCTTGCTGCAATCATCGTCATCCTTTCACACCGCCACTGGTCAGGCCCGAGATCAGCGCCCGCTGCATGACGAGGCCGATCAGCACCGGTAGCAGCGCGGCCAGCACGCCAGCGGTGGCGATCAGCCCATAGTCGGAAACACGGCCGCCGGCCAGATCGGCGATGGCGACGGTGAGCGTCTTGGCGCGCTGGTCGGAGGTGAACAGCAGCGCATAGAAGAATTCGTCCCAGGCCAGCAGCAGGGCGAACAATGCCGATGTCGCCATCACCGGTGCCGCCAGCGGCAGCGTGATGATGCGCAATGTCTGGAACAGGCCGGCGCCGTCGATCATCGCCGCCGCCTCGATCTCGCGCGGGATGGAATCGAAGCCTGATTTCATAAGCCATGTGGTGAAGGGCGCCAGGATGGTCAGATACACCAGCGCCAGGCCAAAGACATTGTTGAGCAGGCCGAGATGCGACAGGCCCATGTAGAGCGGCACGGCGAGCGCCACCGGCGGCAGCATGTAGGTGGCGATGACCATCGACAGCGACCAGCCGATCGCGGGTGTGCGCGACACCGCCCAGCCGGCGGGGATGGCCAAGGCGAGCGCGGCCAGCGTCGCCATGCCGGATATTTCCAGGCTGTTGCGCAGCGATGCGGTGAAGGCGGCGCCGGCGCTGTTTTCGGCGGTCGACAGCAATTGCTGGTAGCGGGAGAAATCGGCGACCCGCGGCCACCAGCGCAGCGGCTTCGCGGCGAGGTCGGCGGCCGGCGAAATGCTCATGATGAACAGCCAGGCGATAGGCGCCAGGATGATCGCGGCGAGCAGCAGCGCGCAGGCGTGGATGAAGATGGTGAAGGCGAGGCTCCTGCGTTCCATCAGGCGGCGCTCCCGGCGGTCTTTCGGACCAGGGCCGCATAGGCGACGGCAAGCAGCGTGACGAGCAAGGTGACGATCAGCGCCAGCGACGCGCCCGAGCCGGCACGCTGGAAGGAGAAGGCTTCCTGGTAGACCAGGATAGAGAGCGTGCGCGTGGTGTTGGCCGGGCCGCCGCGGGTCATCACCCAGATGATGTCGAAGACCTTGAAGGCCTCGATGGTGCGCAGCACCAGCGCCACCATCAGCGGGCCGGCGAGATAGGGCAGGATGACGAAGCGGAAGCGGTTGAAAGGTCCCGCACCGTCGACCAGCGAGGCGGCGGTGATGTCGCGCGGCACCGCCTGCAGGGCGGCGAGCGCGATCAGCGCCACCAGCGGAAAGTTCTTCCAGCAATCGGCGACGATCAGGGCGGCGAGTGCCGTTCCCGGCTCGCCCAGCCAGGAGCGATAGGCGTCGATGAGATGAAGTTGCGTCAAGGCCGCGTTGAGCGCGCCATATTCGGGATTGTAGATCAGCCGCCACAGCGTGGCGTTGACCACCGTCGGTAGCGCCCAAGGCAGGATCATCAAGGCGCGCAGGACGGCGCGGCCGCGAAACTGCTGGTTGAGCAGAAGCGCGGCCAGCACGCCGATCACCATTTCAGCGGCAACCGAAACCACCGCGAATAATGTCGTGGTGATCAACGTGCGCGAGAAATTCGAGCTCGACAGCATGGTGGTGTAGTTGTCGAAGCCGACGAAATTGCCGCCGGTGCCGACCAGCTTGGCGTCGGTGAAGGAAAGGCCGACCGTGTCGACCAGCGGCCAACCAATGACGGCGACCATGACCACGAGCAGGGGCAGCATCAGCAGCCACGCGCGGGTTGTCATCCAGGTGCCCGACATTGGAGGCGCCTCTCTTTATTCTGGATTTGGACATAGCACGGGCGGCGCCATGGCGCCGCCCGCATCAAGGATATCAGCTCAGAGACCGCTGTTTTGTGCGGCGGTCTTCAGCGCATCTTCCGGGGAAGCCGTGCCGAGCAGCGATTCCTGGATGGCCTGCTGCAGCGCGGTCGACAGCTCCTGGTATTTCGGCGTGGTCGGGCGTGGATACATGGCTGCCAGGCCGAGCTTGGCGGCGGCGATCAGTTCCTCCTGGCCCTTGGTGACGGCCGGGTCGTCATAGGACGAGGCCCAGATCGGCAGCGACAGCTTCGCGTACTGGTTCTGCGTTGCCTGCGAGGTCATGAACTCGATGTACTTCCAGGCTTCGTCGGGATGCTTGGAGACCGCGGTGACGCCGAGGCCCATCGAGCCGTTGACGGCCGACACTTCGCTGGTGCCAGCAACGCCCGGCGCCGGCACGACGCCGACCTTGCCGGCCACCTTCGAGTCCTTCGGGTCGTTGGCCATGTTGTACATGTAGGTCCAGTTCAGCGCGAAGGCGGCATCGCCGTTCTCGAAGACCTTGCGAACGTCCTCTTCCAGGAATTCCTTGGAATTGGGATTGGTCAGGCCCGACTTGTAGCTGTCGACCATGTATTTCAGCGCCAGCAGGCCGCCGCCATTCTGGAAGTCGGGCTTGCCGTCCTTGAGGAAGTCGCCGCCATAGGCGCTGACCAGCGTGGTGTAGTCGCAGATGGCGGCCTCGGCCTGTGACCAGCTCCAGGCGATCGGCGTCTTCAGCAGGCCCTTGTCCTGGATGATCTTGGCCTGCGCACCGAGCTCTTCCCAGGTCTTGGGCGGGGTCTTGATGCCGGCCTTTTCCAGAATTTCCTTGTTGTAGAACAGGTATTTGGTGTCGAGAATCCACGGCATGCCATAGGACTTGCCGTCATACTGAACGGTGGTCCAGGCGCCGGGCAGTACGCCCTTCTTCATGTCGTCGGTGATCTTGGAAGACACATCGACCAGCACCTTATTGGTGGCGTATTCGGCCGGCCAGATGACGTCGAACAGGACGACGTCATAGCCGCCGCCCGAACCTTGAGCGAGCACGGTCTTGTCGTGCAGGCCCTCATAAGGGACGAATTCCAGATTGACCTTGACGTCCGGATTGGCCTTGGTGAAGGCATCCGTCATGGCGCGCACGTCGGCCTCGCTATAGGCGGCCTGTGCCATGAAAAGCGCGTTGAGCGTCGTCTCGGCGAAGGCGTGAGGGACAGTGAGCCCTCCGATGAAGACTGCGCCCAGAAGCGTCCTAGCAATCGATTTCAGCATCTTCTTCTCCCATTTCTGAAGGTGACGGGCCGGCGTTCCCTGCCTTCCCGGGTTGATGTCGCGTGACTTGTGTTTCTATTAAGTCAATTCGCTTGACTTAATTAGTCGATCAATATTCTAGTGGAGTCAAGAGGGGAAACGCCGGTGGACGACATCAGCCCGATCCGCGCCAAGAGCGGCACCAACCAGGAAGGCACGAGCGCCCACAACCGCCGCGTCATGATCGAGGCGCTGCGTCTCAATGGCGCCCTCTCGCGGGCCGATTTGGCGCGGGCGACGCAGCTCACCAAACAGGCGGTCTCCAACATCATCGAGGACCTGGAAAGCGACGGTCTGGTCGTCGCGCTCGATGCGGTGCGCAAGGGCAGGGGCCAGCCGTCGACCCCCTACAGGCTGGTGCCCGAAGGCGCCTTCGCCATCGGCCTGCAGATCGATCGTCATCTGACGCGGGCGGTCGCGGTCGATCTGATGGGCAGCGTGCTGGCGCGCGCCGAGGCGAACCTGCCTTTCGATGAGCCGTCAAAGGGCGTCGAGGTGATCCTCGGTCTGATCGATGGCGTACGACGCGAGCTGACCGGCATCTCCTCGCAGTCGGAAAAACGCCTTGTGGGCCTCGGCGTCGCCATGCCCGGCCCGTTCGGACTGAAGAATTCGGACGACAAATGGATGATGCCGGCCTGGCAGAAGTTCCCGCTGCTCGACACGCTGGCAACGGGCACCGGCCTGAATGTCGGCCTGCAGAACGACGCCGCCGCCTGCGCGACGGCCGAGCGCATCGTGGGTGCCGCGCATGGCGTTGACCACGCAGTGTGCCTCTATGTCGGCTATGGTATTGGCGCCGGACTGATCCTAAACGGCGAGCTGTACAGCGGCGGCCATGGCAATGCCGGCGAAATCGGCATGGCCCTGCTGTCGCCGGCCGGACCCGGCTCGACACCGCTCGAACATCGCGCGTCGCTGGCCTCGCTTTACCAGCATCTTGGTCTCGATCCCGCCGACGAGCGCCTCTACGAAAAGATCGGTGCGCTGGCCGAGGCGGGGGATGTGAAGATCATGCACTGGATCGAGGGTGCGGCGCATGACCTGCGCTGGAGCGTGCATCTCATCGAAACCATCTTCGATCCGCAAACCGTCATCCTGACCAGCGGCGCGCCCGAAGCGCTGGCGCGCCGGCTCGTCGAGGCCATGCATCCGCTGCTACCGTCCATCGCCGACCGGCCCGGCCGGACCTTGCCGCGCCTGCAACTCGGCACCACCGATCCCTGGTCGATCGCGCTGGGCGCTGCGGCGGCGCCGATCAGCCGCGCCTTCGATCCACTGTTCTCGGCCATTCTGAAGACACGTTCGGGTCCGGCGTGAGAACCCGTCGGCCCGGCTTGCTCCAGCCAAGCCATTCCTGGTCGTCACACAGGGTTCATCGTGCGGACATAGCGTCATTCCCGGTTCTTTGCTGCAATGCAAAAGGAGTGGGACATGGTGGATATAGTTTCAAACGAGGCGGGGATTCCGAGACCGGATCATCCGCTTGAGCAATCGAGTGGCGCCAAATGGTTCCTGCCCGCCTTCGGCGTGCTGGTGCTGGTCGGCGTGGTCTATGTCGGCTACGCGCTGAGCCAGGACCTGGCGGAAGCCAAGACCGTGCCGTGGATCCTGCTCGGCATCGCCCTGCTGATCGCGCTCGGCTTCGAATTCGTCAACGGCTTCCACGATACCGCCAACGCGGTGGCGACGGTCATCTACACGCGCTCGCTACCGGCCGAATTCGCCGTCATGTGGTCGGGCTTCTTCAACTTCCTCGGGGTTCTTACCTCCAGCGGCGCGGTTGCCTTCGGCATCCTCTCGCTGCTGCCCGTCGAACTGATCCTGCAGGTCGGCTCCTCTTCCGGTTTCGCGATGGTGTTCGCGCTGCTCGTCGCGGCAATCCTTTGGAACCTCGGCACCTGGTTCCTCGGCCTGCCGGCGTCGAGCTCGCACACGATGGTCGGTTCGATCATCGGCGTCGGCCTCGCCAACCAGTTCATGGCACCGGCCGGCAGCGCCACCAGCGGCGTCGACTGGTCGCAGGCGACCAATGTCGGCACGACCTTGCTGGTTTCGCCGATTGTCGGCTTCTTTGCCGCCGCCGCCTTGCTCTATGCGATGAAGCTTCTGGTGCGCAACAAGGCCCTCTACGAGGCGCCGAAGGGCAACACCCCGCCGCCCCTGTGGATCCGGGCGCTGCTGATCTTCACCTGCACGGGCGTCAGCTTCGCGCATGGCTCCAATGACGGCCAGAAGGGCATGGGTCTGATCATGCTGATCCTGATCGGCGTTGTGCCGACGGCCTTCGCGCTCAACCGCACCCCCGACATCAACTATCTCGAGGCCTATAAGACCGCTTCGGTCGGGGTCGAGCAGGCGCTGGGCAAGTATGTCAAGCCAGGCGTCACCGTCACGGATGCCAAGGCGGCCGTGCAGGATGCCGTGCGCACCCGCACCTGGAGCGACCAGACGACGGTCGCGCTGCAGACCTACATCCACAACACCACCGCCGGGCTGCAGCCTTATGCGTCGGTCGAGAAGGTGCCGACCGATCTGGTCAGCAACGCCCGCAACGACATCTACCTGATCGGCGAGGCGCTGAAGCTGATCGACAAGAAGCAGCTGCTGCCGATGGAGGCCGCCGACCTGAAAGCGGTGACCGACTATCACAAGGCCGTCGACAATGCGACGAAGTTCATCCCGCTCTGGGTGAAGATCGCCGTTGCGCTGGCGCTCGGGCTCGGCACCATGGTCGGCTGGAAACGCATCGTCGTCACCGTCGGCGAGAAGATCGGCAAGAGCCACCTGACCTATGGCCAGGGCGCCGCCGCCGAACTCGTCGCCATGGTGACCATCGGCATGGCCGACCGTCTGGGTCTGCCGGTGTCGACGACCCATGTGCTGTCGTCCGGCGTCGCAGGAACAATGGCGGCCAATGGCTCGGGCCTGCAATGGTCGACGGTTCGCAACCTGCTGCTGGCCTGGGTGCTGACGCTGCCCTGCTCGATCACGCTGGCCTTCGTGCTGTTCATCGTCTTCCGTCAGGTGTTCTGAGCGGTCTACGCAAGCGATGCACTACCGGCGGCGCCAGTTTGGCGCCGCCTCGCTTTCGGGGATGTTCTCCCTAACGATCGGCGGCAGTCATGAACGACGCTTCGCATCTGGCCCTGCTCGCCGTCGACGACCAGCATCCGGCGCCCGGGCTGGTCTGGGCCTATCGCGGCGCGCCGGGCGAGCAAGCCGTGGCGCTAGCCCCGCGCGACATCGATGCCGCACTCGCCATGCCAAAGGGGTGGGTGTGGCTGCATGTCGATCTCGTCGACCAGCGCGCCCATTCCTGGGTCAGCCACGCCTGCGCCTTGCCGGGCCTCGGCCCATGCGATCCTCGAAAGCCATGAGGACAGTCCCGCGCTGGCGCATGAGGATGGCGTCGTCCACGGCATTTCCGCCGATCTGCACAGCGAGATCGCGCGTCAGTCGACCACCATTGGCAGATTGCGCTTCGCGGTCTCGGAGCGGCTGCTGGTGACCGGCCGCCGCCATTCGCTGGCGGCGGTCGAGGAGGTGCATGAGGCGCTGGCCGCGGGACTGCGGCCCGCCACCGCATTCGGGCTCTTCGAGACGATCGTGCTCGCCTTCTGCAGCGGCACCAGCCTGCGGCTCGCCGCCGCCACCAAGCGGCTCGACGAGGTGGAAGATCATCTGGTGACCGAGCGGCTTGCCGACGAAAGGCAGCGGCTGAAGGACGTGCGCCGTCTCGCGGTTTCGCTGCACCGGCCGATCTCGGCGCTGGCGGCGCTTTTTCAGGACGAGGACCGCTCGGATTGGAAACTGTCGGAGGCGGCGCACGAGACCTTGCGCCGGCTCACCACGCGTCTGGAGCGGCTCGACCGCGAGGTCGTCATGGTCAACGACCGGGCGCGGCTCTTGCAGGAGGAGGTCGCGGCCGAACTCGCGGACGAATCCAACCGCAGCCTGAAGGCGCTGGCGGTGATGAGCGCGCTGCTTCTGCCGGGCTCGCTGATCGTCGGCATGTTCGGCATGAACACCGCCGGCCTGCCGCTCACGCAGACGCCGGGCGGCTTCGAACTGGCGCTGTTGATCGCGGCGGCGGCGACCGGTGTATTCTACTGGCTCTTGCTGAGAGCCGGCGCCAATCTAAGGTTCTGAGCCTGGCTCGATATTCCAAGCCAAGGCGTTTCCGGCCTGAACGTTCAGGTCGGATCCTCGCGATGCAGGTCGTGGATGGTGACGCCGTCGGCATTGGTCGGCAGCATCAGCCACTTCTTGTGACGCAGCGTGCGCTCGGTGTCCTCGAGGCCCATCTCCCAATGCTCGCGCATCGAGGTGCCCGAAAACTCGTAGTCCTTGGCGTGGCCTTCATAACCTTTGTGCTGGTAGATCAGGTGGACGATGTTGACGACGCCGGCATTGGAGTAGTCGGCGATCAACTCCTGCTCGCCTTCCCTGAGCTGTTCCGGCGGCACGCGCTTCAGCGCGTCGAGCAGCTTCATCTTCAGCGCATGGATGCGCTCGAAATTGTCGGTGTTCTGCCGTGTGCGGCTGGAATACATGATGTCCTTGTGGCGCGACAATACGTCGGCCATGCCGCGCGGCAGCACGCCGCGGGCACTGAACAGATCGACCTGGAAGACCAGCGAGGAACGGTCCTCTTCCTGGTCGAGCAGATATTGCAACGGCGTGTTGGAAACGATGCCACCATCCCAGTAATATTCGCCTTCGATGCGGATCGATGGGAAGGCCGGCGGCAGCGCGCCGCTCGCCATGATGTGCTCCGGTCCGATGCGCACTTTCTCGGTGTCGAAATAGACGAAGTTGCCGGTCCTGACATTGACCGCGCCGACGCTCAGCCGCTTCTTGCCGTCGTTCAGCACGTCGAAATCGATCAGGCTCTCCAGCGTGTCCTTCAACTCGGCGGTGTCGTAGAAGCTGGTGGCCCCATCCGCGCCCGAGAGTTGAAACCAGGGGTTGGGATTGCGCGGCTTGAAGAAGCCGGGCTGGCCCATCGTCATGGTCATCAGCGACGAGGTCTGGTTGCGGATATCGCGGTAGATGTCGCCTTCGGGCGTATAGGACCAGATCTTGCGGCCGGAGATCGTCTGCCAGAACTGTTCCAGCCGCTGCAGCCGGCGGCTCGGCTCGTTGCCGGCTATGATCGCGGCATTGATCGCCCCGATCGAGACACCGGAAAGCCAGCTCGGTTCGCAGCCGGCATCGGCCAGCGCCTGATAGACGCCTGCCTGATAGGCTCCGAGCGCTCCACCGCCCTGGAAGACCAGCGCGATACGGTCATACTGCGCCGTGATTTCCTCGATGGTGGCGGCGGCTGCCTTGTTGCGGGTACGCTCAAGCACTGACTTTCTCCAGCTGGGTTGCGCTGGCAGCGGGGCGGCTGTGGTCAGCGAGGTAATCATGCACGACTTCGCCCAGGCCGAGCGTCAGATCGGCCTTGAAGTGGACGGCCGACACAATATCGAGCACGGGCAGCTTCGCCACGTCGGCCATGACATGGGGCCGCAGGTCGAGCGCGGCGGGCGCGGTCCAGGCTTCCGTCAACGTGATGTCGGTGAGGTAGTAGCGGACCAGCTCGCAGATGCGCGGCGTGCCATCGACATGCGGGATGATCTTGATCAGGAAATTGGGGGCGGCGAGCGAGGCGAGCACCGAATCGTGATCGGCTTCCCGGTGCTTGTAGCCCATCGTGCCGGTGGCGCACAGAACGCTGCCATAATGCAGCGTGCCGACGATCACCTCGCCCTCATGGACGATCTTGGGATTGGCGAGCTTCTTTGGAAAACCCCACAGCTCACGCCCGCCGGCGATCGGCGCGTCGTCGTCGAGATACATGGAATGGACGTAGCCGCCATGCTGGCCCTTGTAGCGCACCGGGATGACCTGGCCGGTCTCGGTGTAGTCGCCGAAGCCGGTGGAGTCGGGCATTCGGATGAACTCGTACTTGACCAGCGGCTCGTCGATTTCCAGCGGCGCCGGCACGACGGCTTCGAGCGCCTCGCGCGTCGTGCGGTAGGTGATGATGATATATTCGCGGTCGAAGAAGCGGTAAGGGCCCGGCGGGAAGGAAGGATTGGTGAGCGGCATCGCATAGGCGCGCTTCACGACATCGGCGATATCCATCCAGGTGCCCCCAACGGTTCGAAAATGACCCCGCGCGAATGCGCTGGCAAATATGTTGCATGGCAGCATGACAATGCCGTGTCACCGCGGCGACGCCCTGTCTCGGAGCCGGCAAGGGCCGTCGCGGGGCTGTAATCGAGCCGACACATGGCCATGGCATTGTCATGTTGCGTCGCACAAACTATGTCCCTCAACAGTCCCTCCCACCTCTTGCGAGATCTCCCCATGGGTTCCCTGTCTTCGAAGAATGCGCTTGTCACCGGCTCGACCAGCGGCATCGGCCTCGCGATCGCCCGCGCCTTTGCCGCCGAAGGCGCCAACGTCACCATCAACGGCCTGGGCGACGCGGCTGCCATCGAGCAGGAGCGCGCCGGCATCGAGAAGGATTTCGGCGTCAAGTGCCGCTACTCCGATGCCAACATGATGGACGGCGCCGCCGTCACCGCCATGATCCATGACGCCGAAGCGGCGTTCGGCAGTCTCGACATACTGGTCAACAATGCCGGCATCCAGCATGTGGCGCCGATCGAGGAATTTCCCGACGACAAGTGGGAAGCCATCATCCGCATCAACCTTTTGGCCGCCTTCTACGCCATCAAGGCCGTGGTGCCGGGCATGAAGAGCCGCAAATGGGGCCGCATCATCAACACGGCCTCCGCACACGCGCTGGTCGCTTCGCCGTTCAAGTCGGCCTATGTCTCAGCCAAGCATGGCATTGCTGGCCTGACCAAGACGGTGGCGCTGGAAGTCGCGCAGAACGGCATCACCGTGAACGCAATCGCGCCCGGCTATGTCTGGACGCCGCTGGTCGAAAAGCAAATCCCCGACACGATGAAGGCGCGCGGCATGACCGAGGAACAGGTCAAGCACGACGTGCTGCTGGCCGCGCAGCCGACCAAGGAATTCGTCACCGTCGAGGAGCTTGCGGCCCTGGCATTGTTCCTGTGTTCGGATGCGGCCAAGCAGATCACCGGCACGACCTTGCCGATGGACGGCGGCTGGACGGCACAGTAGAGCTGGTCGAGACAGACCGCCTTCCGGCCGATGCCAGGGGCGCCGGCGGGAAGGCAGTGCGCGTTCCATGAAAATCATCCAGCTTTCCGATCCGCATCTGATGACGCCGGGCGGTGTTCTCCATGGCTCCGATCCGCTCGACCGGCTGCAGGCCTGCCTGGCGGATATCGGCCGGAACCATGCCGACGCCGATCTGGTGGTGATATCGGGCGACCTGACCAATGATGGCGAGCGCGCCGCCTATGCGGCATTGCGGGAGGCGCTGGCGGGCTTCGCGCCGCCGTGCCGACTGATGCTCGGCAACCACGACGACAGGGCGCTATTTCTCGAAATGTTCCCGGAAGCGCCAGCCGAACGAGGTTTTGTCCAGAGCGTCTTCGATGGCGGCGAAGGCCGGCTGATCCTGCTCGACACGTTGGACAACGGCCGTGTCGAGGGCCGGTTGTGCGCGGCCCGGCTGGCCTGGCTGGACGAGAAGCTGCAAGAAGCGCGGGACCAGCCGGTCTTCCTCTTCATGCATCACCCGCCGTTCCGGATCCACATGCCGGTGCTTGACGAGGTCATGCTCGCCGAGGCCGATGCCTTCCATGACGTTCTGCGGCGCCACGGTAATGTCGGCCACGTCTTCGCCGGCCATGTCCACAGGCTGATCGCCGGCAGCTGGCGCGGCATACCGGTCAGCACGCTGCGCAGCACCAACCACCAGAGCGCACTCGATTTTTCGGACAACTGGCGACTGGGCCACGAGCCGCCCGCCTATGCCGTGATCTTCATCGAAGCCGATGGCGTGGTCGTCCATTTTCACGAGTTTGGGGCCGGCCGACCCGAGCCGGTCAAGGGTCGTTGACGAGGCGGCTTTCGCCGCCGCCAAGGTGGGTCTCCCACACATGATCGGAGATCAGCCGCCGGTATTGCCGGGTCATGACCAGTTTTCTATGCGAGGCGCCGCCGACGTGAAAAAAAGCTCCGCCCAGCATGCGATGGTCCGCTTCTATCCCACCAAGGTCGAGATCGGCTGCCGTCTTCCGCGCATCGGAAACATCGTTCTCGCCGAGCCCGCGATACAGCAGCGTCCAGTTTCCGCCGCCGGTATCCATCCCGCTGATAAAACGCGGTGTGAAGTCCAAGTCCAGTCCTTGCACGGCGCTGAAGCGGAAGAAGCAGAAGCCAGCCCACATGAACCAGGCTTCGGGGTCCGCCTGCGCCGGGCGCTTTGAGCCATAGACGACTTTTCCCTCCATCATCGCGGCAATGTCCACGGGGACGATCGGAAAGCAGTCGTGATCCAGAAACCCGAAAAGCTCCGGCCGCAATGACCGAACGATGTTGTGGAAGATCCAGTTCATGGATATGCCGTGCGACCGATTGGGATGGCTTTCCCGGTTCCGCGGCAAACCGAAATAAGTGATTTTTCGCGCCCGGCAGATATCCGCAATATGCACCCTGGCCGACAGATCGGTTGAATTGTCGATGACGACCAGCGTCATTCCCGACGAATACAATTGCCAGGCGCGGGTGAGCGCATCGATGACCCAGGGCGTATTGAAGGCAATGACAAAGCAGAAGCGTCGGGAGCCGGTTTGCCGCAGTTCCTCTGCGAATTTCAGGCCTTCTGGAATGCCGCGCGCGCGAAAATCACGCTCAACCAAGGCGTTGCGAAAAGCCTTGGCCTTTCTGACAGGCCAGTTGTGGTTCAGCAGATCAACAAGGCCCTTGGCCGGCTTCCAACTCATATACTTCGCCATTTCTCCAAAATCAGATGCTTGCTCCATAAGACGAAGCCCATCTTCCCACAACTCCGGTCTCGAACCGCGAGAATTTCGCGACCGTATTTCAACCCGATCTGGTCGCGGGCGCTATCAATCGAGACACCGGAGCGCTAAAACGCCATCCGGGTTCTGCACGGGGGTTGATATGTTTATTGCGATCTTCCGCGCGTTGCGCGCCATTCTCTTCATTGCCGCTAGTATTGCCTTGGCGATGTGCGCGCGGGCGCAAGCGGTCGAATTCAAGACGATCACGATCAAGGTCGGCTATGGTCCGGGCGGGGGCTATGACCAGACATCGCGGCTGATCGCCCGCCATTTTGGCCGGTTCCTGCCGGGCAGTCCGGATATCATTGTCCAGAATGTACCCGGCGGCGGCAGCCTGAAGCTCACCAAGATGGTGCTGGGCAGCGAGCCGGCCGACGGAAGCGTCATCGCTTCGGTCAGCGAAGCCATGTCCTATGCGCCGGTGCTTGATCCGCAAAACGCCAATTTCGATCCGCTTGCGCTGCAATGGATCGGCTCGCTCGTCAACGAGCCTGCCTATTGCATGACTGCCAAGGGCTCCGGCATCGACACGATGGACAAGTTCCTGCAGTCCGATTTCCTGATCGGGGCGACCGGCAAGAGCAGCGTGACCTACATTTTCGCCGCGCTGGCCAAGAACGGGCTGAAGGCGAAGTTCAAGATCGTTACGGGCTTTGACGGTACCGCCGATATCGAACTGGCGATGCAGCGGGGCGAAATCGCCGGAATGTGCGGCGTTTCCAGTTACAACATCTCCGGAAACCGCGACACGCTCAATCTCATTGGAACGTTCGGCTCAGGCACGGCCGTTGGCGAGGCGAAGCTTGAGCGGTTCAGTGACAAGATCGAGGATGCCAAGGTCCGCGAGGCGGCCGCGCTCATCGAGACGACCCTGCAGTTCCATCATCCCTTGGTTGTCCCGCCGGGCACGCCCAAGGAGACAGTAGAGGCGCTGCGCAAGGGATATATGGAGATGGTGCGGGATCCGGCGTTCCTGGCCGACATCGGCAAGCTCAGCGAAATGACCGTCAACGCCACCAGCGGCGAGGACATAAGCCGGCTCGTGTCGAAGCAGTTGAACGCGGGGCCGGATGTGTTCGAAACCGCCAGAAATCTGGTGAAGTAGATTCTCCGCGAGGCTCAACGGTGGATCTGATCCTCACCGCCATCGTCGAGATGGCCCAGCCGTTTCGCATGTTGATGCTGGTGACCGGTGTTTTCGTCGGTCTCGTCGTCGGCGTCGTCCCGGGCATTGGCGGACTGTTCGCGATGGCCCTGCTGATCCCGATGACTTACAACATGGACGCCTATGCCGCCTTCGCGCTCCTGCTCGGCATGGGATCGGTCAACACCACCTCCGACACGATCCCCGCCATCCTGTTCGGGGTTCCAGGGTCGGTCGGCGCGGCGGCGACGGTGCTCGACGGCCATGCCATGGCCAAGAAGGGCGAAGCCGCGCGTGCCTTCGGCGCCTCCTATTCCGCGTCGATGATCGGTGGCGTGTTCGGTGCCCTGGTGCTTGCCGCGGCAATACCCGTGATGCGGCCGCTTGTCCTCTATCTGAAGACGCCGGACTTCTTCGCCATCTGCGCCTTTGGCCTCTCCATCGTGGCGATGCTGGCGGGGAGCCAGCCGCTGAAGGGGCTGGCGGCGGCCATGTTCGGCATGCTCGCCTCCTTTGTCGGCATCGACAAGATCGCCGGCATCGACCGATGGACCTTCGGGGAAATCTATCTCTGGGACGGCCTGCCGGTTGCCTTGGTGTTTCTCGGCCTTTTCGGCCTGCCGGAGCTGTCCTCGCTTCTGCTGCGCGGCTCCATCCAGGGCAATGCGGAGCGGCCCACCTATGCCGGGATGTGGCAAGGCATCAGGGATACGCTGCGGGAATGGCCGCTGGTGCTGCGGTGCAGCACCATCGGCTCCTTGCTTGGCGCGGTTCCCGGTGTCGGCATCGCGGTGCTGGACTGGATCGCCTATGGCTATGCGTCGCGTCGCCCGGGCTCCGGGCCGAAGTTCGGCGAGGGCAATGTCAGGGGCGTCATCGCTCCCGAGAGCGCCAACAATGCCAAGGAAGGCGGCTCGCTCATCCCGACCATCGCGTTCGGCGTGCCCGGTTCGGCCTCGATGAGCATCCTGCTCGGCGCCTTTGTCGTCCACGGGTTGGTTCCAGGCCCCGACATGCTGGGCAAGAACGCCGCGCTGACGATGTCGATGGTGTTCAGCATCGCCGTGGCGAACATTGTCGGCGCGGTGACTTGCCTTGTGCTAACCCGGCCGCTGGCGCGCGTGGCGCAGGTTTCGGCCGCCATACTGGTGCCGCTGGTGGTGACCTTCATCGTGGTCGGCGCATACCAGACCAATATGAGCGCCTTCGACTTTGCGCTGGTCATCGGCGTCGGCGCCGTCGGCATGGCGATGAAGGAACTCAACTGGCCGCGCTCGGCTTTTTCGCTGGGGTTCGTGCTCGGGCCGAGCCTCGAGAATTATTTCTTTCTCGCCTATCAGATTTCCGGCTGGTCGTGGCTTGCCCAGCCGCTGGTGCTCATCCTGCTTGGACTGGCCGTGGTCGGCGTCGTCAGGCAGACGCTGTCATGGATCAGGGCCAGAAATCCCGGCGGCCCACTGCCGCCCGCGCTGCCCGACCTTGTCGCAGGCGCCACGATGACATTGCTGGCGTTTGCCGCGCTGGTGACCGCCGCGACCGGCTTTCCCTTCGAGGCCGCCATCTTCCCGATCATCACGGCTGGATTGCTGATGGTGTTTTCACTGGTGACGACAGTGCGAACGACCCTGCGATGGCGCAGGCGAGCCACGCCCGCCCTATCCGCGCCTGACGGGATACCAGGCGAATGGTCGCCGGTTTCGGAACCCACCATGAAGGGCAATCTCGCGATAATCGGCCTTTGCCTGGCCCTGGCCGTTCTCATCATGCTGGTCGGGCACCTGGCGGCAACCTTCATTTTCGTTGCCGGCAGCATCACGGTGCTTGGGACGAAGTCGTGGCGGGCACCCCTGATGATCGCGGCCGCCGCGACGGCCTTTGTCTATTCGGTTTTCGACATGCTGGCGTCCCAGCCCTGGCCGGCGCCGTGGCTCGCCGGCATTGGACGGTTCTTCTAAGGTCCTTTGTGCGCCAGCGCTTCGACCAGCTGGCGGCGCAGCAGCTTGCCGTTGCCGCTGTAAGGCAGTGACGCGACGAGCCGTATTTCGCGCGGCCGCCGGTCGGGCGCGATGTTGGCGCGCATGAAAGCCTGGAATTCCTCGACCGTTCCCCGGTCGGAGACGATGAAGGCGGCGATTTCCTGCCCCATGGTCTCATCCGGGAAGCCGGCCACGGCGACGTCCTGCACCTTGGCATGGGTGCGGATCAGTTTTTCTAGCTCCTGCGGCGCGACGCTGACGCCGCCGCGGACGATCATATCGGCCTCCCGATCGACGATCGTGACAAATCCGTCGGCGTCCAGAAATCCGATATCGCCGGGGATGCCCCAGTCGGAGCCCATGATCCGCGGATCGACGAAAAGGCGGTTGCCGGGCATCAGAACGGCGGATGCCATGGTTGGCGTCCGCGCCTTGATCAGCCCGCGCTCACCTTGCTGCAGCACGCTGCCATCGGCGCCCAGGACCTCGACCTGTACGCCGGCCACCGGACGGCCAGCGCTTTCGGGTTTTGTCAGAATATCCCCGCCCGACAGCGAGGATATGATGCCGGTCAGGCTCGAGGAGTAGCTTATCCGGTATCCAGGCGAGAGATAGCGGTAGGCCGCGATCTTGTCTTCGCCCCTGGCCGGCCCGCCTATGCTGTAGAGAACGGAAAGCTCGGGAAGCAGGTGGCTCGCGCGTTCGCCGGCTTCCCTGACCATCCGTGCAATCACCGATGGCGCCAGCGCCGTGCCGCTTGCATGGAACGACAGCAGCGCCTCGATGAGTTCCGAGGGGGTGAACAAGGGCGGGAAGAACCTGACGACGCCGCCGTAAAGCAGATAGCCCAGGACCTGGTGGCGCATTGCCGAATAAGACAGGGCCATCGGCGTCAGGAATCGCTTGGCGGTTCCCTCCACCACCCCCCGGCGCGCCGCGATACGCCTGGCGAGCGCCTCGTGCGACTGCGTGTAGGCCTTTGGATCGCCCGTCGTGCCCGAGGAGAAAATCAGGAAGGCCGGGGCGGCATCGTCCATCGGAGCGCCGGCGTCGAATCCCGGCGCCGAGGCCGATTTCCAGCCGGCGTCGAAAAGGGCGCTCGGATAGACCTCGTCGCCCGGCATGGCGCGGCTTTCGAAAACCATTCTCAGGCCGAAGTCGCGGGCCTGCCTGGCTCGCTGGCTCCTGGGCGTTCGAAAGTCGATGACGACAGGGGTGGCGCCGATTCTCCAGCAGGCGAGGATGGAGAGCACCACGTCGATGTTGTCGACCATGGCGAGCCCGACGCGGTCGCCCGGCTCGATGCCGGATGCGCTGAAATTGGCGGCAAGATGCCTGCTCTGCGTCAGGGCCTGGGCATAGGTGATATCAGACCTGTCGCTGACCATCGCGACCTTGTCGCCATGGGCGGCGAAGGCCTCCAGTATCTGCCGGCCAAAACTCATTGCTTGTGCTGGACTTCGCGCGCCGCCACCTGCCTGTCGTCGAGGAATGCGAGAATTTCCGCGTCGATCGCATCCATGTTGGCCTTGCGGAATTTGTTATGCGTGCCCGGCATGACGACCGTTTTCACACTGGCCTTGTCGGACGCCCAGCCCTTGTAATCCTTCACGGTGGTGGCTCCCCATTCCGAACTGGCGACGATGAGGATGTCGCAGGGATAGGACGAGGGCACAAAACCGGCCGCGGCCTGTAGCAGCGCGCTCTTGTAGGCTTTCTTGCGCAGATGGCGCCCCAGACGTGTCTGTCCAAGGCCGACCGTCTTCAGCGTGTCGCGCAGCAGGCGCCAGTAGATCACCTTGCGCGCGATATCGCGCCGCCGCCTCTCGGTGAGGCGATCGTCGGGCATCGGCTTCAGCCAGGCCGAACCTGGCGACGGTGGATCGATGAGCACGATCGCCGGCCGCTTGCCGGTCGCCTCGTGACTCAGCCGGCCGACCTCGATCGCCAGCAGGCCGCCCACGCAGATGCCGCCGATGACGTCGGGGTGCATGCCTGTCACCGAGGTGAAGGCTTCAAAATAGTTGGTGCCAATTTCGGCCATGGTGGAATAGGGCGTCTCGCCGGGTTCGGTGCCCATGCCGCGCACGGCCATGATCGCGTACTTCTCTTTCAGGCGCCTGCTGAAGCGATTGGCGAACAAGGCCGAGCCGCTGATGCCGTGGATCATCGCGATCGGCTCCTGGCCGATGCCGCCGGACACCGGCACGATCAGCTCGCGGGCCGGATGCTCCGGGACCAGCGATGCGATCAACCGGCCGAATTCGCGCGGTGTCTGCGCTTCGAGCAGGACGGAAGTCTGCAATTTCACGCCGAACCGCTTCTGCACGGCAAGCACCAAAGTCTCCGCCATCAGCGAATCACCGCCGAGGTCGAAGAAATTGTCGTCGAGGCCGACGGCCGGTACTTTCAATTCCGCGGCGAAGATGCCGGCAATCGCATGGGCCGGTCCATCGCCCGCCGCCGGCACATGTCTAACCCGTTGTTGGACGTTCATCGGAGAGCCCCTGACCGATGGATGTTCACCGTCAACGCTTTTACGCAGGGTGAGGGCTCCTCACAAGTGTCCTGTGCGCCACACGCCGCGCCGCCCGTGAGCCGCCGTTGGGGTGCTGTCTGGCCATGGCAACGCGGAAGGTCGCGTTTGCCGGCTCTCCGAAGGCCTTTTCGTCCGGTTGGGAAAGTGCTGCAAAAGCACGCAGATTTGGACATTAGTCTTGACAGAAATACAGATGTTCAATAACCCGTCATGCAATCGAACAAGCCTGCACTATGGGAGGAATGAGCGGTATGGCTTCCAATATTTCGTTGACGGGCCTTGCCCGCGATCTCGATGAACGCGGCAAGTCGGGCAAGCCAATCCGCATCGGCCTGATTGGGTCCGGCGAAATGGGAACCGACATCGTCACCCGCGTCGCCCACATGTCCGGCATCGAGATCGGCGCGATCTCGGAGCTGAATCTGCCCGCGGCAAGCCGCGCGGTGGACATCGCCTTCCAGCAAACCG
This sequence comes from Mesorhizobium sp. BH1-1-4, assembly GCF_020165665.1. NCBI lineage: Bacteria > Pseudomonadati > Pseudomonadota > Alphaproteobacteria > Hyphomicrobiales > Phyllobacteriaceae > Mesorhizobium > Mesorhizobium sp. BH1-1-4. Next base: position 30,649 of record NZ_JAIUIN010000021.1, on the reverse strand, counting down.
GCCACGCGCGCGAAGTGTCGAACGCTTCGGCGATGACGGCCGCGATGGAGGCCGGCAAGGTGGCGGTCACCAACGACGCCGGCCTGGTCATCAACAACGACCTCATCGACGTCGTCATCGACGCGACCGGCGTCCCCGCCGTCGGTGCCGAAATCGGCTTGCGGGCCATGGAACACGGCAAGCATCTGGTGATGATGAATGTCGAGGCCGACGTCACCATCGGCGCCTACCTGAAGAGCGAGGCCGACCGGCTCGGCGTCACCTATTCGCTGGGCGCCGGCGATGAGCCGTCCTCCTGCATGGAGCTGATCGAATTCGTCTCGGCGATGGGCCATCCGATCGTCGCCGCCGGCAAGGGCAAGAACAATCCGCTCAACATCGACGCCACGCCGCCCGCCTATGAGGATGAGGCCAGGCGCAGGCACATGAATGTGCGTATGCTGGTCGAATTCGTCGACGGCTCCAAGACCATGGTCGAGATGGCGGCGATCGCCAATGCCACCGGGCTGGTTCCCGACAAGGCCGGCATGCATGGCCCGGCGGCAACGCTCGGCGAACTGAACAAGGTGCTGGTGCCGCAGAAGGATGGCGGCGTGCTGTCGAGGGTCGGCGTCGTCGACTATTCGATCGGCAAGGGTGTCGCGCCCGGCGTCTTCGTCGTCGCCGACATGTCGCACCCGCGCATTTCGGAGCGCATGGAAGATTTGAAGATGGGCAAGGGCCCGTATTTCACCTTCCATCGCCCTTATCACCTGACGTCGCTCGAAGTGCCGCTGACCTGCGCCCGCGTCGTGCTCTACGGCAAGGCCGATATGGTGCCGCTGGCCAAGCCGGTGGCCGAAGTGGCCGCCGTGGCCAAGAAGGACATGCAGCCCGGCGAGAAGCTCGATGCGATCGGCGAATATTGCTACCGCGCCTGGATCATGACGGCACCGGAAGCGCATGCCGCACGAGCCATTCCCTGCGGCCTGCTGCAGGGCGGTTCGGTGACGGCGCCGATCAAGAAGGGCGAACTCATCACCTACGCCAATGCCGCCCCGGCCGCGGGTTCCAAGATCGCCGAACTGCGCGCCCGCCAGGACAAGCTCGTCTACGGAACCGTGGAGGCGTGATCATGGCCACAGCCAAAGCCGTCGCGGACAGCCGCGCCAACCTGCCCTTCGTGTATCGCCAGTACAGCGCCGAGCAACTCAAGCAGGTGCTCTACAAGATGTACCTCATCCGCCGCTTCGAAGAAGGCGCGGAGGAGAGCTACACGCGCGGCCTCATCCACGGCACCATGCACCTGTCGATCGGCCAGGAAGCCAGCGCCATGGGCATCTGCATGCCGCTTGGCGAAGACGACCAGATCACCTCGACGCATCGCGGCCATGGCCACTGCATCGCCAAGGGCGCCGAGGTTAAGCGCATGTTCGCCGAGTTCTTCGGCAAGACCACCGGCTACTGCAAGGGTCGTGGCGGTTCGATGCATATCGCCGACGTCGCCAAGGGCAATCTCGGCGCCAACGGCATTGTCGGCGGCGGCATTCCGATCGCCGTCGGGGCGGCGCTCTCCTCCAAAATGATGAAGACCGGCAAGGTCGTGGTTTCGTTCTTCGGCGACGGCGCCAACAATGAAGGCGCCTTCCACGAGGCGCTCAACATGGCGGCGGTCTGGAAGCTGCCGGTCATTTTCGTCTGCGAGAACAATGGCTATGGCATGTCCACATCGACGGCCCGATCGACCGCGGTCAAGAACATCGCCGACCGCGCCGCCGCCTATTCGATGCCCGGCGTCATCGTCAACGGCAACATTTTTTCGGAGGTCGCCGAGGCGTCCTACAAGGCCGTCGAGCGGGCGCGCGCGGGCGAAGGTCCGACGCTGATCGAATCCAAGACCTACCGCCATCGCGGCCATTCCAAGAGCGACCGCAATCGCTATCGCACCAAGGAAGAGATCGAGGACTGGATGTCGAACCGCGACCCGATCACGCTGTTCGAGAACGAACTGCGGGAATTCGGCTTCATCGACGACAAGGGCATCGAGGCCATCCGCGAGACGGTGGCGCAAGAGATCGCCGACGGCATCGAGTTCGCCAAGGCGAGCCCGTCGCCTGATATCAGCGAGACCGGGAATTACGTGTATACGGAGCAGGCGTGATGGACGCGATGGTGCGTGAACTGAGCTACGCCCAGGCGATCCAGGAAGCCATGGCGATCGCCATGGACATGGACGAGCGCGTCTTCCTGATGGGCGAGGATATCGGCGTCTATGGCGGCGCCTTCCAGGTGACCGGCGATCTGGTCGAGCGCTTCGGCACGGAGCGCGTCATTGACACGCCGATCTCGGAACTGGGCGGCGCGGGCGTCGCCGTGGGTGCCGCCGTCACCGGCATGCGGCCGATCTTCGAATTCCAGTTTTCCGATTTCGCCACGCTCGCCATGGAGCAGATCGTCAACCAGGCCGCCAAGATGCGCTTCATGCTGGGCGGCGAGGTTTCCGTGCCCGTGGTGATGCGTTTCCCCGCCGGCTCCGGCACGGGCGCGGCGGCCCAGCACAGCCAGAGCCTGGAAGCCTGGCTCGGCCATGTGCCGGGGCTGAAAGTCATCCAGCCGGCGACGCCCTACGATGCCAAGGGCATGCTTCTGGCGGCTGTCGCCGATCCCGATCCGGTGATGATCTTCGAACACAAGCTGCTCTACAAGGCGAAAGGTCCGGTGCCCGAGGGATACTACACCGTGCCGATCGGCAAGGCCGATATCCGCCGCGAGGGCCGCGACCTCACCATCGTCGCCACCTCGATCATGGTGCAGAAGGCGCTCGACGCAGCAGCCGTGCTGGAAGCCGAAGGCATCGACGTCGAAGTGGTCGATCTCCGGACCATCCGGCCGATGGACAAGCAGACCGTCATCGACAGCGTCAAGAAGACGTCGCGGCTGATGTGCGTCTACGAAGCGGTCAAGACGCTGGGTATCGGCGCCGAGGTCAGCGCCATGATCGCCGAGAGCGAGGCGTTCGACTATCTCGACGCGCCGATCGTGCGGCTGGGCGGGGCGGAAACGCCGATCCCCTACAATCCGGAGCTGGAAAAGGCCACCGTGCCGCAGGTTCCCGACATCATCACCGCCGCGCGCGACCTCGTGAAAGGGGTTCGCTGAGACATGCCGACCGAAGTCATTCTTCCCAAGGTCGACATGGACATGGCGACCGGACAGATCTCGCGCTGGTTCGCCACCGAAGGCCAGCAGGTCAAGAAGGGCGACGTGCTGTTCGAGATTGAGACCGACAAGGCGGCGATGGAGATCGATGCGCCTGCCAGCGGCGTGCTTCGCGACGTGACCGGCAAGGAAGGCGTCGATATTCCAGTCGGCGCGCCGGTTGCCTGGATTTATGCCGATGGCGAGGTCTATGGGGCCAAGGCGCAAATCTCCCCCGAAATGTCGGCGAAGCCGACAGAGGCGGGCGCTGTCCCGCCAACCGCAGGGAGCGAGGCGCCCCCCTCTGGCCTGCCCTCGTTGCCGCCACTTGCCATCTCCCCCACGAGAGGGGAGATCAACCAATCGCCGGCGGGTGCGCGCGCGACACCACTGGCTCGCCGCCTGGCGCGCGAGGCGGGCCTCACGCTTTCAGCCATCTCCGGCACCGGTCCGCATGGCCGTGTCGTGAAAGCCGATATCGACGCAGCGATCGCCAAGGGCGGTGCTAAAGAGACTCCAGGAGTCACACTGGAAGCTCCCGCCCCCGCTGCATCCGCGCCGGCCGTAAAGGCGATGTCGGACGACCAGGTGCTGAAGCTGTTCGAGCAAGGCTCCTACGAGTTCGTCCCGCATGACAATATGCGCAAGACCATCGCGCGGCGCCTGGTCGAAGCCAAGACCACAATCCCGCATTTCTACTTGACCCTCGACTGTGAACTCGACGCGCTGCTGGCCCTGCGCTCGCAGCTCAATGCCGCAGCTCCGATGAAGAAGACCGACAAGGGCGAGGCGCCGGCCTACAAGCTGTCGGTCAACGACATGGTGATCAAGGCGATGGCGATGGCGCTGAAGGCAGTGCCGGATGCCAATGCCTCCTGGACCGAGAGCGCCATGGTCAAGCACAAGCATGCCGATGTCGGGGTCGCCGTCTCGATCCCCGGCGGCCTGATCACGCCGATCATCCGCCATGCCGACGAAAAGACGCTGTCTGTCATCTCCAACGAGATGAAGGATCTGGCGAGCCGCGCCAGGAGCCGCAAGCTGAAGCCGGAAGAGTATCAGGGCGGTACCACGGCGGTCTCGAACCTCGGCATGTTCGGCATCAAGGATTTTGCTGCCGTCATCAACCCGCCGCATGCGACGATCCTGGCGGTCGGGGCCGGCGAGGAGCGGGCGGTGGTCAAGAACGGCGAGATCAAAATAGCCACGGTGATGTCGGTGACGCTGTCGACCGACCATCGTGCCGTCGACGGAGCCTTGGGCGCCGAACTGCTGGCCGCCTTCAAGCGGCTGATCGAGAGCCCGATGGGCATGCTGGTGTAGACGATAGTCGCGAGCCGGCGCCAAATGATGCGCCGGCTCACGACAGAAACGACTTGCCAGGCGTCGGCCCTTGACCCATCTTCCCCAGTGGATCGCGAGCAAGGGAGGCCGCTATGCCTGCATTCGACCCATCTGACATGAAAACCTTGTTCGGCAAGGTCATGGGCGCGTCGCCTTCCGATATCAAGCTGGTGGCGCAGCGCCTGCATGACCACGCCTTCGAGCCGCGCATGTCGGCGGAAGAGACCAGGCAGCTTGTCGTCAGTCTCGGCTATGACAGCCTCGATGCGTTCTGTGCCGATATTGGCCTGCCCATGCATATAGCGGAGCGGTGGAGCCGTTTCGGCGTTTCGGGCGAGATGAAGCAGGTGTTCACGTTGCTGGCAGGGCAGCGCAGACGCGTGGCCGAAGCGGTCGCCGAATTCGAATCCATGACCCATGTCGGCGTCGAGGACTTTTTGCGCGAACGCGGCTTGATTTAAACCCCGGAAGCGTCTCGACCGGCCTTGGCCAGCAGCGCCACGGCGGTGTCGCTGTCGGTGATCAGCACATTGGTGCTGACGGCCTTCAGCGCGGCGAGAATAGCCGCCACCTTGCGCTTTCCCCCGGCGGCCAGCACGACATTCGGTACCCGTCCGACAACGTCGAGATCGATGGCCATGACACGGCCGTTGACCTCGTGATCGACGAGAGTGCCCGTGGCATCGACGAAATAGCACAGCATGTTGGCGACCGCGCCTTTCGCCTTCAAAGGCGCAATCAGCGATGAGGGCACGATGCCATGCCGGAAGATGGTGGCGTCGGGCGACATATCGCCGACGGTGAGCAATGCGATGTCGGCCGCGGCCGCGCGCCGGCGCACATCCTGCAAGGTCGGCTGCGCCCAAAGCAGTTCGCGCAGCGAGGGGTCGTCCACCATCACCGGTGCGGTGATCTGGTAGCTGTCGACCTCGAAGACATCGGCAACCTTGGCGGCGACGATCGACGGGTTGATCCACTGCGAATGCGGCAGGCTGCCGACAAGCGCGACCACCGAGGCGTGCTTCAGTTGGCGTCGGGCAAGGAAACCGAGGCTGGCATGCAGTGTCGCGCCGCCGCCGATCGCCAGCGTCATGCCGTCCTGCATCTGCTCGCCGAGATAGGCAGCCACCGCGTGCCCAATGGCCTTCTCCAGATGGTCGTGGGCCGAAGGTGTGGGGATGACGACGGCGGCATTCAGGCCCCAGCGTTTCTCCAGTTCCCGCTCCAGCGCCACCTGTTCGGCGGTCGGCGCGTTGATCATGGTGACGACAATGCCTTCGGCGGTACAGGCGGCCAGCGTGCGCATGACCTTCACCCTGGAGACATCGAGCTTCTCGGCGATCTGCTCCTGCGTGAAACCCTCGACGTAATAGAGCCATGCCGTCTTGACGTTGAGGTCCGACGAGACCATCGGCAGGCGAGCCGATGTGGGCTTTTCCGTGGGCATAATCATCGTCCCTCATGTGGCATGATCCGCAGCGTTGTTCTGATCCGGGAAACGCCGCCCATCTGTCAACCGGGTGCGGTCAACGGCAGTCCCAATTATCGCATAGTCCTGATCATTTGTAATTGACATTGAACATATGAACATATTTTGTGCCTTTCACGCGCAGTGTCATCCACCAGTCATATGCGCCGTGCAGGGAGGAAGAGACGGGGTGCTGGCCAGAGGCCGGACCGTCATGCACAGACAAGACAGGAGGTCTCATGAAGACGCTATTCATCAAGCTGCTGGCCAGCCAGCTGGCGCTCGCGGCTACTTTGTTTGCCGGCGTGGGAAATGCCGAAACACTGACACTCTACACATCCCAGCCCGAGGCGGACGCAGCCAAGACCGTGGACGCCTTCAAGAAGGCGCAGCCCGGCATCGACGTCACCATCTATCGCTCGGGCACCAGCGACATCCTGACCAAGATGGCGGCCGAATTCGCTGCCGGCAGCCCGCAGCCAGATGTGTTGCTGATCGCCGACGCGGTCTCGATGGAACTGCTTAAGAAAGACGATCGGCTGATGGCCTATCCCGAGGCCAAGCTCGACGGCATCGAGACGGATGCCTATGACGCCGACAAGACCTATTTCGGCAGCAAGCTGATCACCACCGGCATTGTCTACAACACCGCCGCCGCGCAAAAGCCGCAGCATTGGGCCGATCTCGCCAAGCCCGCCTATGCCGACGGCCTGGTCATGCCAAGCCCGCTCTATTCGGGTGCGGCCGCGTACCTGCTTTCGGGTTTCGCCGGCGATACCGACTATGGCTGGGATTTCTTCCAGAAGCTGAAGACCAACAACACCGTCAGCGTGCGCGGCAATGGCGCGGTGCTGAAGTCGGTGGCCTCGGGCGAGAAGCCTTACGGCATCCTCGTCGACTTCATGGCGATGAACGCCAAGAAGAAGGGCTCGCCCGTCGAGTTCGTGTTCCCCAGCGAAGGCGTGCCCGCCGTGACCGAGCCGGTCGCCATCATGAAGACGGCCAAGAACGTCGACGGCGCCAAGAAGTTCGTCGACTTCATTCTTTCGGACGAGGGCCAGAAGCTGGCCTTGTCGATGGGCTATTTGCCGGCGCGCGCGTCGGTCGGCCGCCCCGATTGGCTGCCGGAGGGCGTCAAGGTCAAGGTGATGCCGTTCGACACCAAGGCGATCGTCGTCAAGACCGACGCCGACAAGGCGAAGTTCCAGGAACTGTTCGGCGGCTGAGCCGCCGGTCGCAGCGGGATGCCGGTCAGCGGCATCCCCCCCGCTTCGGGCAAAGCCCGCGCGTATCGATCCCAGGAAACGCAATCATGCCGACACGCATCAGGGAGAGCCGGGGCCAGGAGATGGTCCTGACGGCGGTGGTTGCCGCCGTCATCGTGCTACTTTCGCTGCTGCCCATGCTGCGTCTGGTCAAGGAGATCGTGGCCCCCGGCGGCGTCTTGTCGGCCGTGGCGGTAGAGGTCGGGCTGAAAAGCCCGGCAACCTGGATCGCGACCTGGCACACGCTGGTCGTCGGCATCGGCGGCACTCTTCTGGCGGTGCTGTCGGGAACGCTGGTGGCCGTGCTGGTCTCGCTGACCGACATACGTGGCCGAAGCGCCCTCGTGCTGTGCTACGTCATGCCTTTGATGATCGCGCCGCAGGTGACGGCGCTGGCATGGCTGCAGCTGTTCGGCCCGGCCAGCCCGTTCCTAAAACTGTTCGGGGCGGCGCCGCCGCTCGGCACGAAGAACCCGCTTTATTCGACCTCGGGCATCATCCTGCTGCTTGGCGTACAATATGGCCCGCTCGTGTTCCTGCTGGTGCGCGCGGGCCTGCGCAAGCTGCCGCGCGAACTGGTCGAAGCCGCGCGTGCCGGTGGCGCGAACTGGTTCACCGTACTGGTCACCATCGTGCTGCCCCTGATGACGCCGTCGATCATGGCGGCCGCCGCACTTGCCTTTGTCTCCTGCGTCGGCAATTTCGGCATTCCGGCCTTTCTGGGCATCCCCGCCAATTATCTGGTGCTGCCGACGCTCATCTATCAGAAGCTGGCCGGCGGCGGTCCGGCCGTGCTCGGCGAGACCGCGTTCCTGTCGGTGCTGATCGGCGTCATTGCCATGGCGGGTATTCTCGCCCAGGAGGTGATGAGCCGTCGCCGCGATTATCGCATCTCCTCGACGTCGCTGCCGGCCGAGCCCTATGAACTTGGCCGCTGGCGGCCGGTTGTCCAGGCCGGCATGTGGCTGCTCATCGTGCTTGTGCTGGTCCTGCCGCTGTTCGGGCTGGTGCTGACCTCGCTGGTGCCGGGCTACGGCATCGCGCTCACCGCCAAGACGGCGACGCTCGACAATTACCGTTTCGTGCTTTTCGAGCATGATGCCGCCAACCGCGCCTTCTTCAACAGTTTCTGGCTTTCGATCGCCGCCGCCTTCTTTGCGGTCATCGTCGCGGTGCCGGTTGGCTATCTGATCGCCTGGGGCAAGCAGCGCTGGGTGCGGCTGCTCAATTTGTCGGTCGAACTGCCCTATGCCTTGCCAGGCGTGGTGCTGGCGATCGCCTCGCTGCTCCTGTTCCTGCGGCCGATCCCGTTGACCGGGATCCAGCTCTACAACACCGTCTGGATTATCCTTTATGCCTATCTCGCCCGCTTCCTGGTGCTGGCGTTGCGGCCGACCATCAGCGGCTATCACCAGATCGACCGGGCGCTGGAAGAGGCCGCGCAGGTGGCGGGCGCCGGCCTGTTCACGCGCCTGCGCACCATCGTCTTTCCACTGGTGGCGCCGGCGGCGGTCGCCGGCGGCCTTCTGATCTTCATGACGGCGCTCAGCGAGCTCACGGTCTCGGCGCTGCTGTGGTCGTCGGGCTCGGAGACCATCGGCGTGGTGATGTTCTCCTTCGAGCAAGGCGGCGATTCCAACTACGCGGCGGCGATGTCCGTTATCACGGTCGCGGTCACCTTCGTGCTGATGCTGGTGAGCAACCTGCTTGCCCCTCATCTTCCGAGCGGAGTTCTGCCATGGCGCGACTGAGCCTGGATCGTGTGACCAAGAGCTTCGCCGATTTCGACGCGGTGAAGGATGTCTCGATCGACGTCGCTGACGGCGAATTCCTGGCGGTGCTCGGCCCGTCCGGCTGCGGCAAGACGACGTTGCTGCGGCTGGTGGCCGGTTTCGAAAAGGTGACCTCGGGCGAAATCCGCATCGGCAGCGATGTCGTTTCGAACAGCGGCGGCAGTGTCGCACCGGAAAAGCGGCGCGTCGGCATCGTCTTCCAGAATTACGCGCTATGGCCGCATATGAGCGTCGCCGAAAACATCGGCTATTCGCTCAAGGTTGCAAAGCTGGACAAGGCGGTCGCCCGCCAGAAGGTTGCCGATGCGCTGGCCCTGGTCAATCTACAAGGGTTGGGAGACCGCAGGCCGGCCAACCTCTCCGGCGGCCAGCGCCAGCGCGTGGCATTGGCGCGCTGCCTGGTGGCTGCACCCTCGCTGGTGCTGTTCGACGAACCGCTTGCCAATCTCGACGTGCATCTGCGGGCCTCGATGGAGGACGAGTTCGCCGCTTTCCACAAGCGCACCGGCACGACAATCGTCTACATCACCCATGATCAGGCCGAGGCGATGGCGCTGGCCGACCGCATCGCGGTGATGGATCATGGCCGCCTGGCGCAGCTTGCCACGCCGCGCGAGCTCTATCATGAGCCGGCAAACGAAATGGTCGCGTCGTTCATTTCGCAAGGCATTCTGCTGCCGGCGGATGTTTTGACGGGTGAAGAAGGCGGGCATTGCAAGGTCAGGGTTCTCGGAACCGAGATTGTGGTTCGCTGCCGGCCCGGCGAGCGGCCGCGCGCCGGCGCCAAGATCTGCTGCCGCTCCGCCGACCTCGAAGTCTCGGCCGATGCCACGGGCTTCGACGGCCTGGTCAAGCGGGCGATCTACCAGGGCGGCGCGGCGCGCATCGAATTCAAACCCGCCGCTGGCCCGGACCTCACCCTGCATTTCGAACAGCCCGACCCGGTCATGCTGGAGAGCGGAGCCCGAGCGCGATTGCGGATAAAATCCGGCTGGCTCATCCCGGCAGCGGGGACTGCATCGTGATGATGCTCGACCTGCTCGGCGGCTTTGGGGAAAAAGGCCGCACCAGCCTCGCTGTCCGGAGCGGAAGCACGCATATCCTGCTCGACATCGGCATCAAGGTCGGCGCTTCCGGGGCTGAATATTATCCGGCGCTGGAAGGGCCGGTCGACGACATCGATGCAGTGTTTGTCTCGCATGCCCATGAGGATCATGTCGGGGCGCTGAGCTGGTTGTTGGCGCGTGGCTATGCCGGCCCGATCTTCATGACGGCGGAAACCCGCGGCGAGGCGCCGGCGACGCTTGCCGCCTATGCCGAGCCGGGCGACTTCAGCCGATTCCCCTTGCCCGAAGACCGTGTCGAACTCTTCGAGCCGGGCGACACGCTTGCCATCGGCAATCTCGTGGTCAGCACGGGACGTTCAGGTCATGTCGTGGGCGGCGTCTGGTTCGCAGTCGACGACGGAGAAAGCCGCGTTGCCTATTCGGCCGATGTGGTGCCGGACAGCAATGTGTTCGTCATGGACACGATCCCGCACTGCGACCTTCTGGTCTTCGACGCTTCCTACGGCGCCGATCCCGTGCCGGGGGCTGCCCGGGCGCGAGAAATTTCCGAATGGGTGGCGCGCCACCCACGGGGCTGCCTGCTGCCGACGCCACTGTCGGGCCGATCAATGGAATTGATCGCGGCCTTGGCGGGGCCATTCGCCATCCATGCCGGCATGCGCTCGTCGCTGGAGGCGCAGATGGACGCCGGAGCATCCCTGTTGCCTGGCGTTTCCGGGTTTCTGCGGCGCCGCTTGCGGGAGGCAGCCGACTGGGCCGATGGCGAGCCCTTGCCGGCGCTGCCCTTGCTGGCCGATGACGGCATGGGCGAAGCCGGCCCGTCCTCCAGGCTGTTGCCGCGTGCTGGAGAGGCCGGATATCCGGTGCTGCTCACCGGGCATCTGCCGCCGGGCTCTCCGGGTCATCTCCTCAACAAAGCCGGGCGGGCGGACTGGATACGCATGCCCACCCATCCGACACTGTCGGGCAATGTCGGCATCTGGGAGAAGGCGGGACGCCCCACGGCGCTGGGCCATTCCTGCGGGCCCGATCTGCTCGGCGACTTGAAAAGCCATATCCCGTCGTTGCTCACGCAATGCCGCACAGGCCACCGTGTCACGGTGGGGCAAGGGAGCAAAAAATGAGAATCCTGATCTGCAACGACGACGGCATCGAAGCCCCCGGCCTGTCTCGGCTGGTCAATGCCGCCAGCGGGCTGAGCAACGATGTCTGGGTGGTCGCCCCCGACGGCAAGCGCACCGCCGCCGGCTCGTCGCTGACGATCGCCAGGCCGCTGACGATGCAACGCATCAAGACGAACTGGTATTCCTGCTCGGGCACACCGGCCGACTGCGTGGTGAGTGCGATGACGTGGCTTTTCGCACGGGAAGCAAAACCGGATCTGGTGCTGGCGGGCGTCAATGATGGCCGCAACGTCGCCGAGGATATTGCCTATTCCGGCACGCTTGGCATTGCCCGGGAGGCAAGCTTCTGGGGCGCGCCGGCAATCGGTTTTTCGCGTGTGAAAAATCCTGAGTTCAGCGATGGCGACGACCAATGGCTCGGCGCGCTGATTGGCTCATTGTGGCAATCGCGCGCCGACTGGGCGAGGGAAGGCCATTGGCTCAGCGTCAACCTGCCGACCGTGCTGCCGGCCGAAATCCGGCAACCGCGCATCGGCCGCGACAAGATCGGCCGCAAGGCCGAGATCGTGGAGACCGATGGAGATCGCACGGTCATCACCGTGCCGCGCGGCCGGGCCCATGCAAGCGAACCGGGCGATGAAAACGAGGCGATCGATGCGGGTTTCGTCAGCATCAACCGGCTGAACTGGTTTGGGGAGACCCGGTTGCAGGACCGGTTTCTGGACGGAATTCGACCCTAGCCTGCCTGCGATCACCAAGCTGTCAGCGGCTAAATCGCGTCAATTCCAAGCCTATGCTTGAAGCCGCCGCTATTTCATTCCACATCGGAAAGGATGAAGGATGAGACACGCGAATGGCGCCGGAATCTGCTTTGGGGCTTGGCCGCATCGCTGATCCTGCATGCGCTTGTCGCATCGTTCTTCATTTACGGCCTGTCAAAAACCTCTCAGGAGCCGCAGCAGGAGCAACCGATAAGCGTCGCGCTCGTGCCTCCGCCCGATCAGCCAAAACCGAAGCCGCAGCCGCCCAAAGCCGAGAAGCCGCCGGAACCGAAGGCTGAGAAGCCACCCGAGCAGAAAGTTGAAAAGCCGCCCGAACAGCCGCGCAAACAACCTGACGACACGGCTTTGAAGCGCGTTTTTCAATATGGCGATAAAGATACAGGGCCGAAGAAATCCCTGGATGGGGCCGTGGCCAAGGACAATGCGCCGTCGCCTGCGAAGGATGACGCTTCGAAGCCTCCGGTCGTGCCTAAGCCCGCCGAGAACAAGCCTGCCGCGACGGTGAACGCGGAGCAGCGGCCGGATGCGAGCAAGGCTGATGAGAATCCCCCAACCGAGCCGACGGACGCCAAGCCCATGCCGAGCGAGGAAAAGCAGGCCACGCAGGACGCTGACAAACAGCAGGCTGTGTCACAAGCCGCCGATCAGCAAGCAGCCGTAACGCCAAAGCCGTTGCCGACCGAAAGCGACGCCAAGCCCGGACCCGCGCCCGAAAAGCCGAAAGCCAAAGCCGTCAAGACGATGAAGTTCAAGTCCGAGAAGGCCCTGAAGTCCCGGCCCGGGAAGGCCACCGCCTCAAATTCCACGAACGACGCAGGTGCTGGATCGCCGATGTATTCCGGTCTTCCGGGGGTTCGGAAACTCTATTCGCAGGGCGCTACCGGCGACGCGTTGGCCACGAGTTCCATGAGTGGCGTACCTCGCGGTCAGCGCGTTGCGACCCTTTGCGCCAACGTGCTGGACCAAGAGCTGCAGGGTGCCGACTATTCTCCCAAATGGCTGCCGACGATCCCGCTGAAGACCGGTAATGTTCTCGACCGCCCCGAAGCGGCCTTCAGCACGACAACCACATGGTACCAACTGAGCTTCCGATGCGAGGTGGATGCCGATGCGACGAGGGTCTTGTCATTCAACTTCCGAGTCGGCGCCGAAATTCCACGCAGCGACTGGCCGCCAAACCATCCTCTCTAGCTTCCCTTACTCAGGCAGGGACACCGAGTCCAACCAATTGCCGGCTAACTTCATGCCAGTCGGCGCAGACGAAATCGGCACCGGCGGCCATCAGCCGCGCGGCATGCTCGGGATAGGTGTGGCCGCCGCCGGTGTAGCCGATCGCCGTCATGCCGGCGGCGACCGCGCCTTGGATGCCGAAGGGCGAATCCTCGATGACGATGCAGTCGCCCGGATTGACACTCATCCTTGCCGCGGCGAACAGAAAGATGTCGGGCGCCGGCTTGCCGTTCTTGACCATCGAGGAGCTGTAGATCGCATTGCCGAAAAACCCTGCCAGTCCGGTGATGGCCAGGCTGTGGTTTATACGCTCGACGGAGGATGACGAGGCAACGCAGCGATCGCCTTCGAGCGTTTCCAGGAATGCCGCGATTCCCGGTGTCGGCTTCAATTCCTGCGAAAACAGGGTTTTTGTCTCGGCCCAGATATCGCCGTCGGCAGCCGCCGGAAACTGATGGCCGGTCAATTCCTTGATCCTGATGATGATGTCGGCCTGTTTCATGCCGACGCACTGCGCGATGATGCCGCCGTCAACGCCCGGCATGCCGTGCTTTTCGTAGACGCGCTCGTAGGCCCTGGCGGCCAGGGGCTCGCTGTCGACCAGCACGCCGTCGCAATCGAAAATGATAGGCCTTGCTCGCGCCACGCGCTCGTCTCCTCAAGTCAAATTTCGCACATCGCTATCGGCAAAAAATCAAATGTTCAATAGTGCGGCGTTTTTTGGGAGACATGAGAACCGGCGATGGCTCAAAGCTGGCGCAACGCATCGCTGGCGCGGGAAGACCCCAGCGCCCTCTGCATGGCCTGCCGGGATTGGGCGCGATCGGGCGTGATCCAGTTCGGTTCCGCGCCCAGGAAGCGGTCGAGGAATGCCACGGCATAGGCCGGCATCTCGGTGACGTTCTCGCGATAGGACCACCATGTGCGCAGGTCGTCGGCGCATTTGTCGATGCTGGGCGCCGAGCCGAATTCCTGCTCATGGATCGCCGAAATCACCGAGACGCAGTAGTTGGTGTAGAGAAAGCCTTCCGGCCAGAAGCGGATGATGTCCAGCGTGCTGGCATTCTGATCCGTTTCGATAAGCTGGGTAAGGCCGGAGATCTCCCTGGCCGGTGCCTGCTTGATCAGTTCGCGCAGCACGAGGCCGGCGGCAAAGACGATGAAGTCGGCGCGATCGATCGCGGCAAAGCGCTTCTGCGCCTCCATGACCTCGACCCAGTCGAGAAAAGCCCGGGTCAGCTTGGCCTCGTCGATTTCGAAGCGCACGCCGAATGTGTCAGAAACGACCTTGGCGCTGCCGCGAAAGGTGGCACGGAACCAGCGCAACTGCCGCAACCTGTGGCGCAGGTCGGGCATGAGGGCCAGTTCATCCCTGAAGGGCAGTTCCATTGCATGCATCCCATTTCGTCACAGGCTAGCACAGACGTGCCGCCACCGAAATCGCGCGGCGGCCCTGTGGATGACCGTGGCCATGGCCAATATCATACATATTGACATTCACGGAAACAAATGTTCTCACTTTGCTGTTGTCGCGCGCCGGTCCAAGGTGCACTTCAATTGAGGCTCGGGAGGAGAACCGAATGGCGATTTGGCAGTGGGGACTGCTTCTGCTGGTTATTGTGTGGGCGTTGCAGTCGCTCGGCGTCTGGCTGCAGATGCGGCACTATTCGGATGTCTTCCGTGGCGTCACCGACCAATACAAGGATGGCTTCGTCGGCGCCGGCAATTTTCGCGGCCGATTTGCCAAGGGCACGATCGCGCTGGTCGTGGTTACGCCCGACCTGATCGTGCGCCGCATGATGGTGATGAGCGGCCGTTCCGTCTTCACCAAATTCAAGCGACATGAAGAATTCGAGGGTGTTCCCCTCGATCGACTCCGGTCCAACCCTGCGATCATGGGGGAGGGGGAACCCGGTGTGGCCGAGGCCGTGAAGCGGGCGATCGAACAGATCGACAAAGCACGGTCGGAGCCGGGGAAGAAGCCGGGCCTGTCCGGTTTGAACGTAGCAAGGGCATAGAGGAGGCCGTGCGCCGACCGGGATCACCCGGCGGGCCGGCATAAGGAGGAGAAATGTCTGTATTTTCGTTGTTGGCGCAGCATGCCGACATGGCCGTGCACAATTTGCATGTCGCGAGTGCCATGGTTTCGGATGCTGCATTGCATGGAAAGCTTGCCGTCGAGCATGCTTCCGACCATCTCGTTGTCCTGGCGCAAGCCGACAGCGGGCCGATTACCGTCGACCAGTTCAAGGAAAAGCTGAAGGACGTCCAGCAGGAAGAGCAGCTCGGCTGGCTGACCGCCATCGGCAAGTACTTCATCGGCATCTTCCAGAAGGGCGGCGAAGTGTTCGCCGGTTTCGTCACCGGCATCATTCCGACGCTGGTGGTGCTGATGACCGCCTTCTACGCCGTCACCGAACTGGTCGGCGAAGAGCGCGTTCATGGCCTGGCGCGTGGCGCCGGCAGGATCGCGCTGACGCGCTATACGCTGCTGCCGCTGCTTGCGGTGTTCTTCCTGACCAATCCGATGGCCTATACGTTCGGATCGTTCCTGGAAGAGAAGCACAAGCCCGCCTTCTATGACGCGGCCGTGTCCTACGTGCATCCGCCGCTCGGCCTGTTCCCGCACATCAACCCCGGCGAATATTTCGTCTGGGGCGGCATTCTGGTCGCGTTGCTGGAACTGGAAAAGAAGGGTGCCGTCGTCGCCGGTTACCACGTCAAGGTGGCGATCTGGTACGCCATCGTCGGCCTCGTCGTCATCCTGCTCAAGGGCATGCTGACCGAGCGCATCACCGCCATCATGGCACGCCGCCAGGGCGTCGAGCTGTAAGGGCGGGGAGGACATCATGGCCAAGACATACAAAGCCGTAAGGATCACCCGGGGCAAAACAGGGTGGGGCGGTCCGCTCGTGATCGAGCCGACCGAACAGCGCAGCAAGGTTGTTTCCGTCACCGGTGGCGGCATTCATCCGGTGGCGCAGCTCATCGCCGACATGACCGGCGCCGAAGCCGTCGACGGCTTCAAGGCGCCGCCGATCGAAAGCGAAATGGCGGTGGTCGTCGTCGACTGCGGCGGCACCGCACGCTGCGGCGTCTACCCGCGCAAGCGTATCCCGACCGTCAACCTGACACCGGTCGGTCAGTCCGGGCCGCTCGCGCAGTTCATCACCGAGGATATTTATGTTTCGGGCGTCAAGCCGGCCGACGTCACAATGGCCGACGGTTCCGAGGCGGTCACCACTGCAGGGGGAGCAGCATCGATGAGTTCTACCAACAACACCGCGACCCCGGCGGCGCTGCCCAGCGAAGGCGGGCTGATCGGTTTCATCAGCACGATTGGCCGCGTCATGGGTCGTGTCGTCGGCATTTTCTTCAATGCCGGCCGCCGCACCATCGACCAGGTCATCCGCAACGTGCTGCCGTTCATGGCCTTCGTGACCATGCTCATCGGCCTGATCCTCTATACCGGTATCGGCGACGTGCTGGCGCAGCCGATGGGTCCGCTGGCCAACAACATCGTCGGTCTGCTGGTCATCTCGGCGATCTGCGGCCTGCCTTTCCTGTCGCCCATCCTGGGGCCAGGCGCCGTCATCGCGCAGGTCATCGGCGTCGCCATCATCGGCCCGCAGATCGCCAACGGCACGATTTCGCCGGCAATGGCCCTGCCGGCGCTGTTTGCCTACAACACCCAGGTCGGCTGCGACTTCGTCCCCGTCGGCCTGGCACTCGGCGAGGCCAAGCCCAAGACCATCGAAATCGGCGTTCCGGCGGTGCTCATCAGCCGTCAGATCATGGGTCCGGTCTCGGTGCTGATCGCCTGGGTCGTCTCCCTGATCGTGTTCTGAAAAACCAACAACAACGAGGTTCGCCATATGTCGGTTCTTCTCAAGACACGGGTCACTGCAATCGGACCCGAAGTGGCGGACCTTGCCGAAGGAGGCGTGGTCATCCTGTTCGCGGATGGCTCGCCGCCCGAGCTTGCCGAAGTCTCCGTCCTGCACAGGACGGAGCAAGGCCCGAGTGACGGAGCGCCCGCGAAGGGCGCTTCGATCACCATCGGCCCGGTTTCAGCCGTCATAACCGCGGTCGGCTCCAGCGCCTGGAGCAAGGTGCTCGAAATGGGCCACGTCGTCATCTCGTTCAACGGCGCCCCGGAGGCCGAGAGGCCAGGCGAGATCTGCGCATCGCCGGTCGATGCCCAGGCGCTTGTCGCCGCCCTGAAGACAGACGCGATCATCACAATCGCCGCCTGAAAGCACTCGCGCCCCGCCCAGTCTGGCTTTGGCGCCCAAAAAAGCAGAGTATTTGCCATGGAACGCTCGACCATCGTCAGAGTGCATGAAGGTTTGCACGCCCGCCCCGCCACGCGCTTCGTGAAGCTCGCGAAGGGTTTCGAATCCGACGTCGAACTGGTCAAGGACGGTAAGGCGGTCAGCGCCAAGAGCTCGGTCAAGCTGATGCTGCTGGCGGTCAAGGAAAACCAGGAAGTCACCGTGCGGGCGAACGGCGCCGACGCCATCGAGGCGATCGAGGCGCTGATCGGCTATCTCGAGAACCCAAAGGCGGGTCTGGAAGACGAAGAAACCCACACCCCGGCGAATGACGCAGGCAAGGATACGGCGCTGGCGCCGGCGACCGAATCCGTGCCGGCGGCATCGGAGGATGCAGGTGGTTTGCGCGGCGTTGCCGCAAGCGAGGGCGTCGCCATCGGGCCGGCCTTCGCGCATTTCCCGCCTGACATCGCCGGGCAGGGCCGTATGCTGCAGGCGGAAGAAATCGCCGGCGAGATCGACAGGTTCCGCGCCGCCGTCGCCGCCGTCCAGGCGCGCATGGATCGGGCCCTGGCGCAGGATAGTCTGTCGGCGGGAGACCGCGGCATCGTCGCGGCCCTCAGGGATATCGCCGCAGATGACAGCCTGACCGGCGAGGCCGAAAAGGCGATCAAGGGCGGCAATGACGCGATCTCGGCCACAATCACCGCCGCTTCCACCATCGCCGCCGATTTCAGCGCCGTCGACGATCATTATCTCAATGCGCGGGCGGACGACGTCCACGCGGTCGGGCGGCAGATTTGCCTGGTGCTGCTCGGACAGGACGACGTGAGCCTCGAAAACATCCCGCAGGGTGCGATCCTGATCGCCGATGATATCGGCGCCTGGGATCTGGCGCGCGCGCCGCTGAAACGCATCGGCGGCGTGGTGTGCGGCCATGGCGGCGCCACCTCGCATATCGCCATCATCGCCCGTTCGCACGGCATTCCGGCGGTGCTGGGGCTTGGCGACCAGGTCAACGCCTTGCGCACGGCGCGAGAGGTGGCGCTCGACGGCAATAGTGGCCAGGTGATCATCGATCCCGACGCGGCGACGCGCGCCGATTTCGCCGGCCGTGTCGAAGCGGCGGCAAAGGAGCGTGCCGGCCTGACCGCCTTCAAGACGGTGACGCCGAAGCTGGCTGACGGCAGGGTGATCGAGGTCGCGGCCAATATCGGCTCGCTGGAGGAGATCGAGGCCGCGCAGGAAGTCGGCGCCATGGGCGTCGGCCTGTTCCGGACCGAGCTTCTGTTCATGCGCCATATGCACCTGCCGTCGGAAGACATGCAGGCAGAGACCTATGCGGCGCTGGCCAAAGCCTTCGCCCCCTATCCGGTCATCGTGCGCACGCTCGATATCGGCGGCGACAAGCCGATCGCCGGCATCGAGTTTCCCGACGAGGAAAATCCCTTCCTCGGCTGGCGCGGCATCCGCATGTGCCTCGACCGGCCCGATATCTTCAAGCGTCAGCTGAGGGCGCTGCTGAGGGCCGCCGTACACGGCAACATCAAGGTGATGCTGCCGATGGTATCGGATATTTCCGAAGTGACGCGCAGCCGCGCACTGGTCGATGAATGCGCCGCCGAGCTCAAGGCCGAAGGCGTGCCGCACGCGACGTTCGATCTCGGCGTGATGATCGAAACCCCGGCCGCGGTGCTGATCGCACCGGCACTGGCCAAGGAGGTGGCTTTCTTCTCGATCGGCACCAATGATCTCACCCAGTACATCATGGCCGCCGACAGGCTCAACCCGACCGTTGCCAAGCTCAACGACGTCACCAATCCTGCGGTGATGTCGGCGATCGAGCTGACGGCCAAGGCCGGCGTCGCCGCCGGCATCATGGTGGGCATGTGCGGCGAGGCGGCGGGTCGGCCGGATCTCATTCCAGCCTTCCTGGAGATGGGCCTGACCGAGCTGTCGATGAGCCCGGCCTCGATCCAGCGCGCCAAGAAGACGATCATGGCCATGACGGCCGGGGAGTAGTTTCCGCGACCGCTGCTGCTGGAGCTTACGGCAAGTGGGCAAGCAAGGTGGCGAAGACAGGCGTCAATTCGTCGACCGGGCTCGCCTTGGCACAGGCCTGGACGATGCGGTCACGACGGATGTCGGCGGCCAGGATCGCGATCTCAAGCATGTCGGGCTCCGGCGCGCCATCGCGGCCGGTTGTCGCCAGGCCGCAGGCCAGCACGACCGGCGCCAGGCAGCTTACCTCGAGCGCCTTGTCACCCATTGCCACCGCGTCCGGGGCGGCGTCACCAAAACGGATCGGGCGCTGGCCAAGGCACTCGACCAGCAACGCCGAACACGTCGCCGCGATGGCCTGCAATCCAGCATCGGGCGCGGTGAGCGCGGCCAACATCTCGCCACGGCGTTTGCGCATGGCCGCATGGACAGCGGCGAATCCGGCTTCATGGATACGGGCATTGTCGATCTTGAGCCCGGCAAGCACCGCCTTGGTCAGGTAATACATGTCGCGCCGGAACAGGCGCTCGGCGTTCAGCTGCTGTTCTTCGTTCCCGGCCGGGAAATAGGTGCCGAGACCTTTTACCGTCGTTCCATCCACCCTTATCGGGCGTTCATGCGGGACGAAGGATTCGGCGATCGAGAGCGCTTCGTCGACGGCACTGGCGGCATGGCTGAGCAGGCCTTCGATGCCTTTGCCCGGAAACGGCGGCAGATGGCTGGTCGCTTCGCGCAGCAGGCTGGCCTCGCTGGCGCCGTCATGGCGGCTCTGGCGGATGATGTCGCGGACTTCCCGCAGCCGGTCCTTGAGGTTGACGCGGACGTCTTCGGAGATTTGTCGGAGCATCGCGGTTTGCCTCGAATGTGCCGTGCGGGACCAGATGCAGTGGGGCCGGCCGCCACCTCTACATTGTTCCTATCGATTGGTAGATCAATAGGCGATACTAGACCAGCACGCAGAATCGGCGACGGCCACGTGCCCGTCGCCGCGGGGGAGGAATGATTTGGCCAGGGGACGACAAATTGAGGAAAGGCGGGCCGACGAGAGGCGAGCAGGAGCCGAAGCGGCCGAGCAGGTCGTCAGCGAGAGCCGGACAGACCGCCTCCGGATCCGCGCCGCCTGGATGTATTTCGTCGAGCAGATGACGCAGAACGAGATCGCCGATGTGCTTGGCGTCGGCCGCGTCACCATCGTGCGCATGCTGGCGGAGGCCAGGTCGCGCAACGAGGTCAAGATCACAATCGAGAGCGAGCTTCTGGAGATCGTGCGGCTGGAGCGAGCGCTTGAAAGGACCTTCGGCCTGCAGCAGGCGCTGGTGGCGCCGTTGACCGCGGCCAACGCCGATCCGATCCCGGCGATCGCCGCCAAGACCGGCATGTTCCTGTCGGATGCGATGAAGTCCGGCATGCAGGTCGGGGTCGGCTGGGGCAATACGCTGTTCCACACCTTGCCGTTCATCAGCGCCAAATCGCTGACCGATTTCAGGGTGATTTCGCTGCTTGGCGGCGTTGGCGTCGCGCGCCGGGTCAACCCGGCCGAGTTCGCCTGGCGCTTTGCCCAGATTTTCCAGGGCGACGGCTATCTGATGCCGACGCCAGCCGTCGTCGACAGCGTCGAGACCAAGATCGCGCTGATCGAACGCTGCGGCCTGCAGGAGGTTTTTGAGATGGCCGACGCGCTCGACGCCGTTCTGCTGAGTGTCGGCGGCATTGCTTCGGCCACCACTTTCTCGCGCGGCGGCTTCCTCAGGGAAGCGGACCGCGAGGCACTGCTGGCGCGCGGCGCCGTCGGTGACCTGCTGTTCCATTTCTACGACCGCAATGGCGACCTGGTCGACCATCCCGTCAACAACCATGTGATGTCGGTGGATGTCGACCGGCTGCGCAAGGCGCCGATCCGTATCCTGACCTCGGGCGGGGCGGAGAAGATCGAGGCCTTGTTGGGAGCGATGAACCTGATTGCGCCGACGATCCTGATCACCGACGAGGAAAGCGCAAGGCGCATGCTCGAAGCGGTCAGCGAAAGCTGAACAATCCCGTGATGTAGTCCGGCCAGGCCTTGCACCCGTCGAAAACGGCGGCGAGGTCGGCCGTGTCGGCCAATATTCCACCCGACACCAGCGCCGTGGCGATGCCGACACCGTTGCCGCCCGCAATATCGTGTTCGACGCTGTCGCCGACGCAGACCACGCTGGCGCGCTCCGGTTCGCCTGCCAGGGCGAGCGCGGCATCGAAGATCGCCGGAAAGGGCTTGCCGATGCGGGTGACGCCGCCGCCGAGACTTTCGTAGAGATCGGCGATCTCGCCCGCGCCAAAGCGGGGCCCTACCGCCGTCAGCATGACCTTGTCTGGATTGGTGCAGTAGCAGGGCACTTGCCTCACCGCTGCCGGAGCCAGCAGCCGGCGATAGTGGTCGAGGTCGTGGCGGTCGCCTTCGCTGGCCGAGATCAGCACGAGTTCGGCATCCTCGCCGGCTTCGGTCAGCGCGAAAGGCAGGCCTTCGATCGCGCTGCGATCGCCGTCGCGGCTGATAAGCAGGCATTTGGTGCCGGGCCGCAACGCCCCGGTCGCCGCCATTTCGTGGAAACGCCGCCACGCCACCTCGCCGGAGGACACGAAATGGTCCCAACTGCCGGCCGCGAAGCCGAGCTTCAGCAGGCGATCCTCGTTCGGACCGGCACGCTTGCCGGAATTGGAAATCAGCACCACCGTCTTGCCGGCGCGCTTCAGCGTGGACAGCGCCGCTACCGCGCCGGGATAGGGGGCGTGGCCGTCATGCAGCACACCGAACTGGTCGAGAAGGAAGACTTCGTAGCGTTCCGCCAGTGGCCCGATGCCATCTAGATGTTCGATGCTTTTGGCCCTCATAGCAGGCCTGCCTTGCCTGCACCCTTAAGCGCCAGCCGTGCCGCACCGGCGGCCGCTTCGTCCGAGAGGGCCGGCAGGAAAGCGACGCCCAGCTTGCGCTGCCGGATCGCCGTCCATACCGGGTTCGCCGCGCCCCCGCCGAGGCTCCTGACCGATGTCAGGGCGGGCGCGCCAAGTTCGGCCAGCCTGCCGTAGCCAAGCGCTTCGATCGCCGCCATGCCCTCGAACATCGCCTTGAGGTAATCGGCGTCGTCGGCAGGCCGTGGGGTGAGACGCGGCGGCAAGGCCGGATCGGCGATCGGGAACCGCTCGCCGGCCGTGCCAAGCGGATAATAGTCGAGGCCGGTTTCGGTCGTGGGGTCGATCGTGGCACTCAGTTCGATGATCCGCGCGAGCGGAAAATGCCGGGCCAACACCTTGCCGCCGGAATTCGACGCGCCGCCCGCCAGCCAGCTGTCGCCAAGACGATGGCTGTAGATGCCGAAGCGCGGCGCCGAGATCGGCCGGTTGGACAGGATCTTGATGGTGAGCGAGGACCCCAGCGCGGTGACGCCGTCGCCGGACGCTGTCGCACCCGTCGCCAGGAACGAGGCGCAGCCGTCGGTGGTGCCGGCAACCACAACCACATCGCGCGGCAGCCCGAAAAGCTCGGCGGCGGCCGCGGTGAGGGTTCCGGTGACATCACCCGGCTCCACGACATCAGGCAGCAGATCCATGTGCATGCCGGTGGCCGCGATCCAGTCCGGCCAGCGGCGCTGCTCGACGTCATAGCCGGTCTTGAGCGCATTGTTCTCGTCGCTGACATCGAAGCGTCCGGACAGGTTGCCGGCGATCCAGTCGGCCTGGTGCAGCACCGCCGCTATGCCGGGCTGATGCTGGAACCGCAAAGCCTTGGCGAGGCCTGAAGTCGCCCCGTGGGCGGCGCTCGCTTCCGGCGCCTCGCGGCCGATCGCCGCCAGGATGGCGGCGTCATCGACCTTGTCGTTGTACATCAGCGGCTCGGCCAGAGGCCGCCCATCAATGTCGACCGGCAGCAGCGTGCCCGACGTGCCGTCGATGGCGACGGCGCGGATCGCGGCGCGGTCGACGCCAGAAAGCAGTTCCGCCAACGCCGCCTGGACCGCTTGCCACCAAACCGAGGGGTCGCGAGGGTTCTGGCCAAACCTGTCGAGAGGCACGGCGGATTGGCCGGCAATGGAAAAATCCTGGCGCATGGCGACGGCGCGGGCGCCGGAGGTGCCGATATCGATGCCGACGACAAGTGGCGTCATGTCGTCCGTCCTTGTCAGGCCGTGTTGGCGGCGTTGAGCTTCTGGCGATACTGCTCGGCGTCCCAGTTGACCAGTTCGTCAGTCTCGGCGGCGGTGAGATAGTTCAGCCGCGCCTTGCTGTCGACGCGCGCGGTCACGTCGGCGAGGCAGCGTTGCATGGCGTCGGCACCTGCGCTGGCGTCGCCGCGCATCAGCACGCCGGCACCGGGAAACAGGATTGCCGGGGGCGCCGCGCCGAGCCGCGCGGTGACGCCGGCCACGTCTTCGCCCGGCCTCGCAACGACCGAGCCCTGGCCAAGGAAGATGACATGGTCCGGATAAAGGCTGCCGGCCTCGGCCATGCCAAGGCTTTCCAGATCGAGGGCGACCGCGTGCGCCTCGACATCCGCCGGCAATCGGTAGCCGTCGGCTAGCGCCGTCAAGGCGGCGATATCCGGCGCGGCGGTCGCGCGCGGCTGCCGTGCCAGCAGCGACCGGACGCGGTGCAGCAAAGCCTCGGCCCCGGCGACGGTTTCGGCAGCGACCACCAGCCCGTGATTGCCAAGGATGAGCACGTCGACCCCAGGCCGCAGCTTCTCGGCAATGCCGCGGGCAAGCGGCAGGCCCGGACGGAAATACGGTACCCAAGCCCATTCGATGCCGCTGAGCCGCCTGGCGATCTCGGTCTCGCCATTGGCTTGCACTGCAAGCGAAATCGTGTCGACGCAGTGGACATGCAAAACCACGCGTTGCGGCATCAAGGCATGCACGGTGGTTTCGATCGACGGCCGCAGGCCACGCGGATTGAGGTCTTCGATGGCGAAGGCCTGTGGCTTGTCGGCGGCTGGATCGCGCCGTTCGACCGCCTCGAGCAGCGGCGCCATCGCCACCGGCACCATGATGTCGTCGCTGAGCGCATCCTTCAGCCAGGTGCCCGAGGCCTTGATCCACAGCGTGTCGCCGGCCTTGAGCGAAGTGTTGCCGCCCGCCGCCTGTGTCATATGGGGATTGAGCCCGATGCTGGCCGAGAGCGCCCGCAGGGAAGCCAGTTCCTGTGCATCAGCTTGGGTTGCCACGGCGCCTTTCCTCCAACGTCTGCACGAAATCCCGTCGCCGGGCCGCTGCTGGCGTTGATATCGCAGATATGAGTGATCTACGTCAATGGTGATCTACTATCGTCAAAACTAGCTTGCAATCCGACTAATGTTGAGTAAGTTGCACCAGTTGCCGTAGAAAAATGGCATCAGGGAGGAAGAGTTGAGCGACTTCGGCCGCCAGCGTCAGATCGTCGAATTGCTCCGGGATCGCCCGTTCGCCTCCGTGCGCGAGTTGCAGGAGCGGCTCGGCGTTTCGGCAGCCACGGTCAGGCGCGATATCGACCGGATCGACGAGGCCGGTGAAGCCCGCAAGGTCTATGGCGGCATATCGGCGCTCGATGGCGCCTCGCATGCGGGCGTCGCCTATGCCCGGCCCTATGACGAGAACCGGGACCTCGCCGTCGAGGCCAAGCGGCAGATTGCAACCGTCGCCGCGACCATGGTGCGCGACGGCGACGCGGTTATCGTCCATGGCGGCTCGACCTGCTTCCATCTCGGCGTCAAGCTCGCCGACCGCAACATCCGGCTCTACACCAATTCGATGCCGCTCGCTGCCTATCTCAGCGACCATGGCCATTGCAGCCTGACGGTCGCCGGCGGTGATCTGCACCGCGAACCCGGCATCATCCATTCGCCGACCCAGGCGACGCCTTTCTATGCCTCGAAATTCTTTCTCGGCACGCAAGGGCTCAACCAGGAAGGGCTGCTGGAATCGCATCCGCTGCTGGTCCGCTCCATTGTCGATCTCAGCCTCTGCGCCGACCAGATCGTGGTGCTGGCCGACAGCCGCAAACTCTCGATCCACGCGCGCAACGTCGCGCTGCCGCTGTCGCGCATCGGCACGCTGGTCACCGATGACGGCCTCTCCGATGCCGATGCGCGCATGCTGGAGGACGCCGGCGTCATGGTGCGGATTGCTGCTACCTCGGGAGCGACGCCGTGAACGTGGCGGTGCTGGACTTCGGCAAGACCAATTCGAAGCTGTTCGTCTTCGGCCAGGACGGCCGCATCCTGGACGAACGCAGGACGCAGCCGAAATGGACGCACCAAGGCGGCTTCAGCGTGCTTGACGAAGCCGCCCTCCATGACTGGGCGTTCGGTGCCGTCACCGACGCGGTCGAAAACCATGGTGTCGAAGGGGTGATGGTGTCGGGCCATGGTTGCACCTTCGCCCTTGTCGACGACGAGGCGCTGACGCATCCGATCCTCGACTACGAACAGGAGCCACCGGCCGAGATCGCGGCGCGGATCGACCGCCGCATCCCGGATTTCGCCGAGACGTTTTCGCCGCGCCTGCCGCTCGGCTTCAACTATGGCCGCCATATGCTGTGGCTGCAGGAGGTCGATCCCGATGCCTTTACGGCAGCGACATCGATCCTCGGCTATCCCCAGTACTGGAGCTGGCGCCTCGGCGGGCGGCCGGTTTCGGAAGTCTCCTATCTCGGGTGCCATTCGCATTTGTGGGCGCCGCGCGAACGTGATTTCTCCTCGCTGGTCGACGCCCAGGGCTGGCGCGGCCGGATGCCGGCTTTCGAACGTGCCGGCGCCGTCATCGGCGAGCAGCGCTTCGGCGATACCAAGCGATCGATCGCCATCCACAATGGCGTCCACGACTCCAATGCGGCCCTGCATGCCTATCGCCGGCAAGGCCTTGGACCGCTGACCGTCGTCTCGACCGGCACCTGGGTCGTCGTGCTCAATCCCGACTGCCCGCTCGAAGCGCTCGACCGTGAGCGCGACATGCTGGTCAACGTCGATGTCGACGGCGGTCCGGTGCCGACCATCCGCTTCATGGGCGGGCGCGAATTCGCCGTCATCAGCGGCGGCTGGCAAGGCGCGATCCCGCTTGGCTCGATACAGCAGGCGCTCGATGCTCGCCTCATGGCGCTGCCCAGTTTCGCGCCGGGCGGGCCAATGCCGAGCCATCGCGGCGAAATCATCGGCGGTAAGCCCAGTGACGGGCAGAGCGCGGCGGTGGCGCTGCTTTACGTGGCGCTGATGATCGATCTCTGCCTCGATCTCATCAATTCGCAGAATACCGTCATCGTCGATGGTGGGCTGAACACGGGCGGCCTGCTTGCCGGGCTGCTGGCGCAGTTGCGTCCCGGCCAGGCTTTCCTGCAAGGCGCCTCACTGGAAGGCAGTGCCACCGGCGCTGCGGCGCTTGCCTTCGAGAGTGCAGGTCATGACTTCGCCGCCGAGCCGCCGGAGCCGGTGCGGGCGACAGAATTCAGTGGCCTTGCCGGCTATCGCGATGCCTGGCGCGATCGCGTCGCTGCCGGACATGGCGCCGCCGTCAAGGCTGCGGGTGGTGCGCGATGAGCGCGGCCGTGCAGACACAGGCGACGCGGCAGCCGGTGCTGGAGATGCGCCACATCTCGAAGACCTTCGGTGCGATCCGTGCCCTGCAGGACGTCTCGCTCAGCGTCCATGCCGGCGAACTGCACGCGCTGATGGGCGAGAACGGCGCCGGCAAGTCGACGTTGATGAAGGTGCTGTCCGGCGCCTATCGGCCGGATGCGGGGGGCGAGATACTCATCGATGGTGCGCCCGCCGCGACCGGCGATCCGATCAAGGCGCGCGCCGTAGGCATCGCGGTGATCTACCAGGAGCTGTCGCTGGCGCCGAACCTGACGGTGGCGCAGAACATCTTCCTCGGCAATGAACCCCGCCGCTTCGGCATCGTCGACCGTGACCAGTGCAACCGTCGCGCTGGCGAAATCATCGCGCGGCTCGGCGTCTCGTTCTCGGCGCGCGCCCTGGTTTCCAGCCTGTCGCTCGGCGAACGACAGTTGGTCGAGATCGCCCGGGCGCTTTCGACCAATGCGCGCATCATCGTCATGGACGAGCCGACCACGTCCTTGACCTCGCGCGAGACCGACCTTCTGTTCGAGGTGATCGCGACGCTGAAGACGCAAGGCATCGCCATCATCTATATCAGCCACCGCATGGAAGAGGTCTACCAACTCGCCGATCGCGTCAGCGTGCTGCGCGACAGCGGCTATGTCGGGACGCTGGAGCGCGCCGACCTCAGCGCCTCGCGGCTGGTGTCGATGATGGTCGGCCGTGATCTCTCGGCCTTCTACAAGAAGGACCATCGCCCGCCGGGCGAGAAGCGCGCTGTCGCGCTCTCGGTGCGCGGCATGTCCGACGGGCGCCTGCTGAAGGACTGTTCGTTCGACCTCCATCACGGCGAGGTGCTGGCGCTGGCGGGTCTCGTCGGTTCTGGCCGAACCGAACTCGCCAGGCTGATCTTCGGCGCCGACAAGCGCAGCGCCGGCACGATGGAACTCGACGGCAGGCCCATAGCCATCGGCTCGCCGGGCGAGGCGCTCGATGCCGGCATCGCCTACCTCACCGAAGACCGCAAGGAACTCGGCCTGTTCCTCGACATGTCGATTTCCGACAATATCAGCATGGGCGTGCTGGCCAGGGACGCGCGGGCCGGCGGCTTGCGCGACTTCACCACTGCGGACAGGCGTGCGGCGAAGGCCATTGCGGACCTCTCCATCCGCACCGGCTCCGCGCAAGCCAATGCCGGCTCGCTGTCGGGCGGCAACCAGCAGAAGGTGCTGCTCGCGCGGCTGCTCGAAACCGAGCCGAAGGTCGTCATCCTCGACGAGCCGACACGCGGCGTCGACGTCGGCGCCAAGTCGGAAATCTACCGGCTGATCGACAATCTCGCCAACAAGGGTATCGCCATCCTGATGATCTCAAGCGAATTGCCCGAGGTGATCGGCGTCGCCGACCGCGTGCTGGTGATGCGCGATGGTGCGATCGCTGGCGAGGTGACGGCGTCGGAAGGCGAACCGCTTCGCCAGGAAGCGATCATGGAACTTGCGACGGGAGCGTCTCAGCGATGACAGACAGGACGACCGGGACGAAGAGTGTGGACCAGGCGGTGGCCAGGAACCGGCGGCTGCGCACCGCGCTTGCGGCGCTTGGCATGCTGCCGGTGCTGGTGCTGCTGGCGGCCGGCTTCCAGTTCATCAACCCGCGCTTTCTCACCGGCACCAACCTGCTGATCGTCACGCAGCAATCGTCGATCAACATCGTGCTGGCCGCCGGCATGACCTTCGTAATCCTGACCGGCGGCATCGACCTGTCGGTCGGTTCGATCCTCGCCGCCGCGGCCATGGTGGCGGTGCTGGTGTCGCTGGTGCCGGACTGGGGCCTGCTCGGTGTGCCGGCGGCCATCCTGGTCGGGCTCGGCTTCGGGCTGATCAACGGGCTGCTCATCGCCTATATCAGGCTGCCGCCCTTCATCGTCACTCTGGGTTCGCTGACCGCCGTGCGCGGCGTTGCCCGCTTGCTCGGGCAGGACACGACGGTGTTCAATTCCGACCTGCCGTTCGACTTCATCGGCAACGGTTCGGTGCTCGGCATCCCCTGGCTGGTCATCATCGCGCTGTCGGTGGTGGTGCTGTCCTGGGTGGTGCTGAAACGCACGGTGCTCGGCACCTGGATCTATGCGGTCGGCGGCAATGCCGAGGCCGCCCGGCTGACCGGCATCAAGGTGCCGCTGGTGCTGCTCTTCGTCTATGGCGTTTCCGGCCTGCTTGCCGGCCTCGGCGGCGCCATGTCGGCGGCCCGGCTCTACGCCGCCAACGGCCTGCAACTCGGGCAAAGCTACGAACTCGACGCCATCGCCGCCGTCATCCTCGGCGGCACCAGTTTCGTCGGCGGCGTCGGCTCGATCTGGGGCACGCTGATCGGCGGCCTAATCATCGCGGTGCTCTCCAACGGGCTCATCTTGGCCGGTGTCTCGGACATCTGGCAGTACATCATCAAGGGATTGGTCATCATCGTGGCGGTCGCCCTCGACCGCTACCGGCTCCAGGCAGGGGCGAGAACGTGAGTGACCTGGTCGCCGGCCTCAAAGACCGGCTTGTGTAACGCACCGCGAGAGGCGCGGGGCATCAGGAGGAAGTAAGCGTAATGAAGACCATCGCCAAACTGCTCTGCGGCGCCGCTTTCGCGGCCGTCGCGATCGCGCCGGCATCGGCCAAGGACCTCAACAAGGTCGGTATCTCGGTCGGCTTGCTCGGCAACCCGTTCTTCGTCGCCACCATCAAGGGCATCGAGGACGCGGCCAAGAAGATCAATCCGAAGGTCGAGGTGACATCGGTGTCGGCCGACTATGACCTCAACAAGCAGGTCTCGCAGGTCGATTCCTTCATCGCCGCCGGCGTCGACGTGATCATGCTCAACGCGGTCGACGCCAAGGCGATCGCGCCGGCGGTGAAGAAGGCGCAGGCCGCCGGCATCATCGTCGCGGCCTTCGACGTTTCGGCGCCGGGCGCCGATGTCACGGTGATGACCAACAACGTCAAGGCCGGTGAAGAGGCCTGCCAGTATCTGGTCGACCACACCGGCGGCAAGGGCGACTACGTCATCCTCAACGGGCCGGCGTCGTCGTCGATCCTGGAGCGGGTGAAGGGCTGCAAGAACGTGCTTGCCCAGCATCCCGACATCAAGATCCTGTCGGACGACCAGAACGCCGAAGGCTCGCGCGACGGCGGCCTGAAGGTGTTCCAGTCGTTGCTGACCCGTTTCGACAAGATCGACGCGGTGTTCGCCATCAACGATCCGACGGCGATCGGCGCCGAGCTTGCCGCCAAGCAGCTTAACCGCTCCGAGTTCATCTTCACGGCGGTCGACGGCGCGCCGGATATCGAGAAGGAACTGTCTTCCGGCAAATCGATGATCAAGGCCTCGGCCTCGCAGGATCCCTATGTGATGGCCGGCCAGTCGCTGACCATGGCGGCCGAACTGCTGGCCGGCAAGAAGCCGGCGGAGGCCACCGTGCTGCTCGACCCGAAGCTGATCACGGCCGAGAACCTGAAGGACTACAAGGGCTGGACCGCGGCCCGCTGATCCATCCAACGAAGGCGGGGCCGGTTCGATCC
>NZ_JAIUIN010000020.1:0-104547 GCF_020165665.1 Mesorhizobium sp. BH1-1-4 | reverse complement strand
GCAACAAGGTTGAATCAGATTTGCTCGCCTAAGGGAATCCGTCTTCGATTCAGCCTCAACTCATCCCGCTCTAGCCGGCGTTTTCGAGTATGATGATGCGGGAGATCCGCAGAACGCCACAGCGTATTTTTACCTCTACAGAGCCCAGGGCGACGAACCAGGCGCCATCGTTGATACAATTCACATCCGATCGGGCGCCTGGGCCATCAGCCGGTCGGATATCGCGGTCCGGTGGGATAAGGATGAGCGGCGCGTCGGGCTGTTTGTCTTCGGCGCCCTTTCCGCGGCTTTCGACATCGAAGCCGGCACAAAGCACGGCGGCGGATACGGCAAGGACTTTCATGCCGGCATTTTTTGGTCGGACTCAAATTAATGAAACAGCTGCTCCTGCTTCGCCATGCCAAATCGAGTTGGGACGACCCCGACCTCAATGATTTCGACCGGCCGCTGGCGGAACGCGGGTTAAAGGCGGCCCGATTGATGGGCCGCGAGCTTGCCGCGCGCGACTGGCTGCCGGACCTGGCATTGGTGTCGCCGGCGCTGCGCACCCGCGATACGTGGCGGCTGGTGGCCGAGGAACTGCCGGTGCATCCACGGGTCGCGTTTGCCGATGCACTCTACGATGCGTCGGCTGCGGATATCCTGAGCCAGGTCCGTAAGGCCGACCCGTCGGCCAATTGCCTGGTGGTTGTCGGCCACAATCCAGGCCTCGAGGATCTGGCAAGGCAGCTTGCGGGACCGGGATCGGAAGCCAGGGCGCGCAAGAGGCTCGAGGAAAAGTTTCCGACGGCGGCTCTCGCGCGCTTCGTCCTTGAAGACGACTGGCCCGGCCGGTCGGCCGCGCGGCTGACACATTGCCTGTGGCCGAAGGATTTGCGCTAGAAATGCGGGCGGCGGATTGGATCCGCCGCGCCAAGGCATCAGTTGCCCCAGATGCCCTGGCCGGGCTCCGGCCAGTCGGTGGTGGCGGGCTTCATCTTGGCGTCCGCAGCCTTGTGCCCTGATATAGTCGTGTCGTCGACGGCACCGGTGACAGCATGGTCCACGCCGGCGACCGGGGCGGCCGACTGGTTGGCAGTGTCCGAGCCGAAGTGGTCGCTGCCGGCGAATGCACTTGCGGTTGCGACGAGGATGGCGGCGGTAGCGAGGGCAAATCTGTTCATTTCAATCTCCTGGTTCATCCGTTAGGCGGCGTCATGGGAGGACGGGTCCGCTGAGGACAAGACCAGAAACAGCCAGAGTTTATTCCTGGACCTGAAATGTTTTTCGCCAACCGCGAAGAACGTCGGCCATTCGGCCTGGTCTCGAAAAACAAGAGCGGCGGGCCAGGCCCACCGCTCTTTGTCGTCGAGGCAATCGGGGGGCCTGCGTGGATCAGTTACCCCAAATGCCTTGGCCGGGATCCGGCTGATTGGAATCCGGCGTCAGCTTGAAGCCGTGGTGTTCGATCGGCTTGCTGATCGACGCCGTACGGACGTGGTCGATTTTGCCCGCGGGCGCGCTGACAGCCGGCTGATTGACGTTGTCGGAGCCATAATTGTCGCTGCCGGCGAAGGCGCTGCCCGTGGCAACGAGGATGGCGGCGGCGGTGAGTGCGATCCTGGTCATTTTCTTTACTCCAGTGGTTCTGGTCTGTCCGTCAAGTGGCGTGCCCTTGGGAGGAATTTCGCGTCGCTCGGACCACCTGGAAGTGGGTTTTTCATTCGCCGGCTTCCAATCACGAAGATGTGCCTTCACGACTAGATTCCGAGCTTCAAGATTTGACCAAAGACTTGATCGAAATATTTTTTGATAATTATATCAATATCTTAATTTGCGCTTCACGAAGCATTTCGTTGTGTTTCGCCAAGCCCCGTCTCGCGGTGCGCTCACGGCGCGTCAACATTAATTGAACCGGTCGGTTCGACCCGCGACGAGAGCCCGCCTGCCTCGATGGTGTCCGGCATGGCCGGCCCCGTCGATCAAACGGACTTGTGTCAAAAAACAAGAGCGGCGGGCCAAGCCCACCGCTCTTTGTAGTCAAGTGCTGCTATATGGATTAGCGGCCCCAGATGCCCTGGCCCGACTGAGCCGGTACGTTGGCATTGGCGTCGCCCTGTGCCTTGTCCGTCTTCAGGATCGAACCGGTGTGGAAGGTGTCGACATTGGAGGTCGACTGGGTGGCAGCCGGCTGGTTGACGTTGTTGGAGCCGTAATTGTCGGAGCCGGCAAAAGCGGTGCCCGTGGCAACGAGGATGGCGGCGGCGGTGAGAGCGATCTTGGTCATTTCAAATACTCCTAAGTTCAAGATTGGGTCGATATCGGCCGGGATTAGTGGCCGAAGAGGTTGCGGTCGGCACCCTGTGGGGCCTGGGCCTGGACGGTTTCGGTCGACTTCGAGGTCGAAGCGGTGACCGAATGGTCGATGGCGACGGTAGGCTGGTTGGCGTTGGCCGAGCCGTAATTGTCGGAGCCGGCGAAAGCGGTGCCGGTGGCAACGAGGATGGCCGCGGCGGTGAGAGCGATCTTGGTCATGTTAAGTACTCCTGAAATTCGATTGGTTGGATATCGGCCGGAATTAGTGGCCGAAGAGATTACGGTCAGCGCCCTGCGGGGCCTGGGTCTGGACGGTTTCGGTCGACTTCGAAATCGAAGCGGTGACCGAATGGTCGACAGCGGCGGCGGGCTGATTGACGTTGGCCGAGCCATAATTGTCGGAGCCGGCGAAAGCGGCGCCCGTGGCGACGAGGATGGCGGCAGCGGTAAGAGCGATCTTGGTCATTTTGGTTACTCCAGTTTTTAGTTCTGTCCGTCTAGTGGCGTGCCTTCTGGGAGGATTTCGCGTCGCTCGGACCACCTCCAGATGGGAAGGCATTTTGGGATTTCCAGTCGCATCGGCTTTGCAGTATTTCATTATATTATAGACAATGCATATTGCATCGCACCATTGACGGCGAACTTTTCATAATATTTTCAGACCTTTACGGAATATGGCCCAGCCGAAACCGGAGGCAAATCGGGGCCTATTGTTCACCATTTGCGATACAATCCGTCAACCAGAACCGAACCGTTCGGTTCGATTTATGTCCGGAACGGGGCGATTTGGCCTGGCAGAACCAGCCCCATAGCGCTGCCCGGCCGCATTTGCCTTGCGCCGAGATCGATACTATCGATCATTTCAGGGCCGATTGCCGGATCGAGGCCGTCGATCGAGCCCCGATGAGACCGCAAAGTGGGCCGGGACCACGATAGACATGCGATTGCTGCTTGTTGAGGACAATCGCGAACTGGCGGACTGGCTGGGCAAGACCTTGCGCCAGGCGAACTATGTCGTCGACATCGTCCATGATGGCGAGGATGTCGAGCATGCGCTTGCGGCGGGCGACCACGCGCTGGTCATTCTTGATCTGGCACTGCCCCGCATGGGCGGACTGGAAGTGCTGCGCATGCTGCGAGCCCGCGGCAACCGGGTGCCGGTGATCGTACTGACCGCCAATGCCAGCCTCGACGGCCGGGTCAAGGGCCTCAACGAAGGCGCCGACGACTATCTGGCCAAGCCCTTCCAGATCGAGGAACTCGAAGCACGCATCCGCGTGCAACTGCGCCGCGCCAACGACCGGACCGCGCCCGTCGTTGCCTGCGGGGATCTCGTCTTCGACACCAACACAAGGCTGTTCTCGCTCGGCGGCGAGGCGCTGGCATTAACGCCGCGCGAACATGCCGTGCTCGAGCAATTGATGATCAAGGCGGGACGCACCGTCAGCAAGGCCGCGTTGTCGGCGGCCATCTATGATTTCGAGAACGACGCCGATCCCAGCGCCATCGAGATCTATGTGCACCGTGTGCGCAAGAAGCTCGAAGGGTCGCGGGTCCAGATCACCACCTTGCGCGGCCTTGGCTATCTCTTGCGCCAGGACGATCTGGCGCCATGAGGACCAGCAGCCTGCGCCTGCAATTGCTGGCCTGGGTGGTGTTGCCGCTCGCCGGGCTTGCCACCATCAATCTGTGGACCAGCCAGCGCAATGCGCTGGCGACCGCCGATCTGGTCACCGACCGGATGCTGGTCGGCTCGGCCCGCGCCATCGCCGAACAGCTCGCCATGGCCGACGGCGTCCTCGATGCCACGATACCCCCTGCAGCGATCGAGATGTTCGACACCGGCGACCGCGACAGTGTGTATTACCGCGTCGAGACCGCCGGCGGGCGGTTGCTGACCGGTTATCCCGATTTGCCCGTGGCTCCTGGGGACAAGAGCATCGAGGCAGCCTATCGCGATCACCCGTTGCGGCTTGCAACGCTTGGCCATGCCGTGGTCGGTGCCGGGGCTGATTCGCCTGTTATGGTCACCGTGGGGGTCACGCTCGCCGGGCATGATGCGATGGTGAAGCGGCTGTGGTTCAGCGCCTTCGTCCAGCAACTGGCGCTGGTGGCGATCGCCGGCGTGTTCGTGCTGCTTGGCCTGCGCCGTGGCCTGGCGCCATTGATCAGCCTGCGCGACGCGGTGCGTTCGCCAAGCCGCAGCGACCTCGATCCGGTCGACGTGCCGGGCGCGCAAAGCGAGATCCGGCCGCTGATCGACGCGCTCAACGCTTATATGGAACGCGTGCGCGCGCAGATGGGCGCGCAGCGCCGCTTCATCGCCAATGCCGCGCATCAGCTGCGCACGCCGCTTGCGCTGCTGTCGACACAGGCAAGCTACGCGCTGCGCGAAACCGCCGCCGAGGCGCGCCAGGAGGCATTGGTGGCGCTGCAGGCCAGTTCCGGCAAGCTGGCGCGGCTGGCCGAACAATTGCTCACCCTGTCGCGGGCCGAGCCAGGCAGCCGGCGCCCGCGCACCGACCGCATCGACCTCACCGAAGCCGCCCGCCATGTGCTGGAAACGCAGGCGCCCGCGGCGATCGCTCGCAAGATCGACCTCGGCCTGGAGGAAGCCGGCCCGGTTGCCGTTATCGGCGACGGCACGATGCTGCGTGAAATGATCGTCAACCTCGTCGACAATGCGTTGCGCTACTCGACATCGGGCGGCAGTGTCACGGTCAGGCTGGCGACCATCGATGGCGAAGCGGTGCTGACGGTCGCCGATGACGGGCCAGGTATCCCGCCTGAAGAACGCGATCACGTGTTCGAGCGTTTTTATCGTGTCGCCGGTTCGACCGAGGAAGGCAGCGGCCTGGGGCTCGCCATCGTGCGCGAGGTGGTCGAAAACGCCGGCGGCCGCGTTACCCTGGGGGATAGCGCGGCCGGCGGACTGGTGGTCGAGGTCAGGCTGCCGCTCGCCTAGAGCGGTTCAGCGTTTGATAGAATCGCCGAACCGCTCTAGCTCTTTGTTTTTACGCAATTCCCAAGGGGAAGCGCTACGCGCTTCTCCCGGGAAAACCGTTACACACTTTTCCTGGAATTGCTCTAGCCCGAGCCCGCGTCAAGCGCGGGGCTCGTACTTCTCTCAGAACAAAATCAAGCGCCCTGCTCGTTGAACGGGGCCGGCCGCCACTTGACGACATAATTCTCGAAGCGGGTGATGATGAATTCCACCACCAGCGCCATGACGGCCAGGATGATCATGGCGGCGAAGACGCCATTGGCATTGAAGGCGCCCTGCGCGGTCGAGATCAGCAGGCCCATGCCTTGCTTGGCGCCGAGGAATTCACCGACCACGGCGCCGACCAGGGCAAAGCCGAAGCTGACATGGAGGCTGGCCAGGATCCAGCTCATCGCCGACGGGATAATGACGGTGCGCGTGATCTGGAAGGGCGAGGCGCCGAGGATCTGGGCGTTGGCGATCATCGCCCTGTCGGCCTCGCGAACCCCTTGGAAGGCGTTGGCGAAAACGACGAAGAACACCATCACCACGGCGAGCGCCACCTTGGACGCCATGCCGAGACCGAGCGCGATGATGAACACCGAGCCCAGAACGACGCGCGGCACGGAATTGGCGATCTTGATGTAGATCGAAAAGACATCCGCCAGCAGCCGGTTGCGGCCAAGGATGATGCCGGCGGCGATGCCGCCGAGCGCACCGATGACGAAGCCGAGGAAGGTCTCCTCCAGCGTCACATAGATCTGCAGCCAGAGCGGCCCCTGCGAGGTGCCCTCGGTGATCCACGACCAGATCTGCTCCCAGATACCCGACGGACTGGCGAAGAAGAACGGGTCGATGATGTTGTAGTCGGCGCCAAGTTCCCACAGGCCAAGGAAGACGATCAGGATCGCGAACCGCAGACCGATGACCAGGGCATGGCGCCGGCGCAGCCGTGCCCTCGCCCGGGCCTCGGCGATGGCGATCGAGGTTTCGCGCGTGGCGGCCCTGTCGGCCGCTGGAGAGATGGCTGTCATGTCGTTCTCCTCTCAGTGGCCGGTTTGCAGGCCACGGCTCTGGCCGAGCTGCACTTCCTCGCGCAGATCGTTCCAGATCACCTTGGCGATCTCGATGAATTTCGGGTCGTAGCGTATGTCGGCCATGACGCGCGGACGCGGCAGGTCGATGCGGTAGACACTTTTGACGGTCCCAGGCCCGGCGGTGAGCACATAAACCTTGTCGGCCAGCGCCACGGCCTCCTCCAGGTCGTGCGTGACGAAGACGACGGAGGATTTCTGTTCCGACCACAGGCCCAAGAGCTCGTCCTGCATGGCGGTGCGCGTCTGCATGTCGAGCGCGCTGAACGGCTCGTCCATCAACAGGATCTTGGGCTGGTTTATAAAGGTCTGGGCCAGCGCGACGCGCTTGCGCATGCCACCCGAAAGCTGGTGCGGATAGTGCTTTTCGAAGCGTGCGAGGCCGACGCGGGCAATCCAGTCGCGCGCCTTGTCATAGGCCTCGGCCTTCGGCGTGCCGCGATAGAGTGGACCGGCGGCGACATTGTCGATGACGCTGCGCCAGGGGAAAAGCGCGTCCGCCTGGAAGACGAAGCCGATGTCGCGGCTGATATCGGTGACCGGATTGCCCATGACGCGGACATTGCCGGTGGTTGGCCGCAGCAGGCCGGTGACGAGGTTGAGCGTAGTCGACTTGCCGCAGCCGGTTGGCCCGACGACGCAGGCGAACTCGCCGCGCGCCACCGTCATGGTGAAATCGCGGATCGCCGTCATCATGTGGCCGTCGGGCGTGACGAAGCGCAACGTCACGTCGTCGATGGCGATGGCGGCATCGGCCGGCGGCGCGGCTGGAGACAGCTTCTGCGCCGCCATGGTTTGCAATTGCATGGCACACTCCTGTGGCGATGGTGCTGGGATACCGGCGGCCCATGGGCTCGCCGTTTCATCGGCACCCGGGAAGGCGCCGCTGCCGAATTGATTCAGGCAGCCGGCGCAAGGTGTTGTTTTCAACAGGCGCGGAGAAAGTCCGCGTCTCTTGCGCAGACTACTTGGCGGCGTCGACGAATTCCGTCGTGAAGGTTTTCGAGAGGTCGATCTGCTTGCCCTGCAGGCTTTTCGAGAAGGTCGACAGCACTTTCAGAACCGTCTCCGGGCCATCCGCCGGCATGCGCCCGTCGGGCGTGAACATCGCCTTGCCGCCGGCGAGCCCCTTGATATAGAGGTCCTTGTTGCCGGCATAATAATCCTTCGGCATCTTGTCGGCGATCTCCTCGGCCGAATGGCCGGCGATGAACTTCATCG
Organism: Mesorhizobium sp. BH1-1-4; assembly: GCF_020165665.1. Taxonomy (NCBI): domain Bacteria; kingdom Pseudomonadati; phylum Pseudomonadota; class Alphaproteobacteria; order Hyphomicrobiales; family Phyllobacteriaceae; genus Mesorhizobium; species Mesorhizobium sp. BH1-1-4. The sequence goes on along the minus strand of NZ_JAIUIN010000020.1, from coordinate 96,954 downwards.
TCTTGACGAAGGCATTGGCGAGTTTCTGTGCCTCGTCCTTGTGGCCTTCGACCCAGGAAGACTGGACGTAGAAGGATGCCGCCGGATAATCGCCGCCCAGCGCCTCCTTGGTCTTTTCAGGCGTGCGCATGTCGACAAGGATGTTGGCCTCGCCGGTCGAAAGCAGCTTGGCAATCGTCGGTTCGGTGGTCATGCCGGCCTGGATCTGGTCCTGCTTGACGGCGGCGATGAAGGTGTTGCCGGCACCGACCGGCAGAAGCGTGTAATCACCGGGCTTCAGGCCGTTGCGGACGGCGAGATACTGGGTCAGGAAATCGGTCGAGGAGCCGAGGCCGGTGACGCCGAGCGTCGCGCCCTTGAAGTCGGCCGGCGACTTGATCTCCGGGTGCTTGGCGGAGACCAGTTCGACCTCGCCTGGGGCCTGGCTGAACTGGACGATCGACTGGATGTATTTGCCCTTCGACTGCAGGTCGACGGTGTGGTCGTAGAAGCCGACGACGCCCTGCACGGCGCCAGCCAGCAATTCGTTCTCGGCCTCGACGCCGGCCCGCGAGTTGACCAGTTCGACGTCGAGCCCCTCGTCCTTGAAATAGCCGAGCTGCTGGGTGAGCACGGCGGGCAGGTAGATCTGTTTCTCCATGCCGCCGACGATGATGGTGATCTTGTCCGCGGCCGACGCCGCGGTCGCGCCCGTGGCGCCTAGGGCAAGCGTCAGCGCCGCCGAACGCAAGATGCACTTCGAGATCAAACCGGTCACGTAATTTCCTCCACCTGGGCGGCGGGCCAATCGGGCCGCGCCGCATTTCCTCCTGCCGGCCGCTCCCGTACCGGTCACGTGGCGAACGCCACAAAACCGTCATGGCATGGCCAAGCTTTCAGCTGGCTTTCAGCCGTTTTAGAGGCTGTTTGATGAAATCCCGCGGAATTGCCGATCAGACCGTGCCGAAACCAAGCACGCCGCGCATGTCGTATTCGCCTGGAGCGCGGGCCGCCACCCAGAGCGCGGCGGCGATGGCGCCGCGAGCAAACATGATGCGGTCGCCGGCTGAGTGCGACACGGTGACGGTCTCGCCTTCGGCACAGAAGGAGACGCTGTGTTCGCCGACCATGCTGCCGCCGCGCACCACCGCGAAGCCGATCTCGCCTGCCGGCCGCGCGCCGGTGACGCCATCGCGTACGCGCCTTGCCACCGTATCCAGTTCGACACCGCGTCCGTCGGCAACGGCCTGCCCCAGCATCAGTGCGGTGCCCGACGGCGCATCGACCTTGTGGCGGTGATGCGCCTCGAAAATCTCGGCATCCCAGTCGTCAGGGCCGAGTGCCCGCGCCGCCTGCCCGACCAAACCGACCAGCATGTTGAGCCCGAGCGAAAAGCTGCCGGAGCGCACGATGGCGACGGTTCTCGCGGCATCGGCGATATCAGCCAGTTCGCCGGCATCGAAGCCCGTCGAGCCAATCACCAGTGCTGGCCCGCCGCGCCTTGCGCAGACACTGGCCAGTTCAGCCGATGCGGCCGGTGTGGTGAAATCGATGACCACATCGGCCAGGCCGAGCGCCTCGTCGCGGCTGACCAGCCCGTCGCCGACACTGCCTGGGCGGTGAAAGCGGGCGGCAAGCGCCAGACGCGCATCGGCGAGCACTGCGTCCGCCATATGGCGGCCCATACGGCCCAGCGCGCCAGCGATGGCAATCCGGACCGGCGGCCGCTCCATGATTTCCGCTATTTCCACATGCCGCGCATGCGCGCGCCGATATCGACGCGCACCTCCGGCCGGGCTGCCCTGCCCTGCGCCGCCTGTGCGGTCGGCCACGACATCTGCTGGAATGCGGCGAGGATCGAGGCCGGGATGAAGCGGGTGCGCGAGGCATAGAGATGGCGGTCGCCGCGCGCCGCCTGGCCGTGCGGGAAGAAGCGTTGCGGCATGACCAGGTTTAGGCTGTCCTTGGCCCGGGTCATCGCCACGTAGAGTAGCCGACGCTCCTCCTCGATGTCCTCCTTGGTGCCGACGCCGAGATCGGCCGGTATGCAGCCGTCGACGGTGTTGAGCACGAAGACGTTCTTCCACTCCTGGCCCTTGGCCGAGTGGATGGTCGACAGGATCAGATAGTCCTCGTCGCGATGCGGCGGCCCGGCCTGGTCGCTGGTCGCATCCGGCGGGTCGAGCGTCAGCTCGGTCAGGAAGCGTTCGCGTGAGGCGTAGCTCGACCCGATCTGCTCCAGTTGCAGCAAGTCCGCCCGGCGAGTGATCGCATCCTCGTGGATGCGCTCCAGATGCGGTTCGTACCACAGTCTGATCTGTTCGAGATCGGCTGGCCATTTGGCGCCGGCCCGCAAGCCGGAATAGAGCGATACAAAAGACGGCCAGTCGTCGGCGGCGCGCTGCGGTGGGCGCCAGCCGGCCAGGCCCATCGCCTCGTCCAGCGCCGTCGTCATGGTTTCCACGATCTGCGCGGCGGCGGACGGACCGATGCCTGGCAAGAGCTGCAACACCCGAAAACCGGCGACACGGTCGCGCGGGTTCTCGGCAAAGCGCAGCACCGCCAGCACGTCCTTGACGTGGGCGGCATCGAGGAATTTCAGGCCACCGAACTTGACGAAAGGAATGTTGCGCCGCGTCAGCTCGATTTCCAGCGGGCCGCTGTGATGCGAGGTGCGAAACAGCACAGCCTGCGATTTCAGCGCGGTGCCGGCCTCGCGCTCCGCCAGGATGGCGTCGCAGACGAAGTTCGCCTGCTCGACCTCGTCGCGCACGCTCACAAGTCTCGGCTTGTCGGCGGATTTGCGTTCCGACCACAGATTCTTGGTGAAGCGCTCCGATGCCTGGCCGATGACCGCATTGGCGGCAGCCAGAATGGTCTCGGTCGAGCGATAATTGCGCTCCAGCATCACCACATCGGCGGTCTGGGCGAACTGCCGGGGAAAATCGAGGATGTTGCGCACTTCGGCGGCGCGGAACGAATAGATCGACTGCGCGTCGTCACCGACCACCGTGAGACCCGCGCCATCAGGCTTGAGCGCCATCAGGATCGAGGCCTGCAGCCGGTTGGTGTCCTGGTATTCGTCGACCAGCACATGGTCGAAACGCCCGCCCAGATGCGTGGCGATCTCAGGCTCGGCCGTCATCTGCGCCCAGTAGAGCAGCAGATCGTCGTAATCGAGCACGTTCTGCGCCTGCTTGGCCTCGACGTAATTGGCAAACAGCTGCTTGAGCTGCTCGGCCCAGCCGGCGCACCAGGGGAATGCGGATCCGAGCACCTCGCCGAGCGGCGCCTGCGCGTTGACGGCGCGCGAATAAATGGCAAGGCAGGTGCCCTTGGTCGGAAAGCGCGCTTCGGTTTTGGAAAAGCCGAGTTCGTGGCGCACGAGGTTCATCAGATCGGCGGAATCCTCGCGATCGTGAATGGTGAAGGCCGGATCAAGGCCGATCTCCAGCGCATAATCGCGCAGCAGCCGCGCGCCGATGCCGTGAAAGGTGCCGGCCCAGGTGAGCGCATCCGTGATGACAGCGGCATCGCGGCCAAGCACCTCGCCGGCGATGCGCTCGACGCGCCTGGCCATTTCGGATGCGGCACGCCGCGAAAAGGTCATCAGCAGGATGCGGCGCGGGTCGGCTCCCTTGACGATCAGATGGGCGACGCGGTGCGCAAGCGTGTTGGTCTTGCCGGAGCCAGCGCCGGCAATGACCAGCAGCGGGCCGGCAACCTTGCCGTCGCCATGCTCGACGGCCTGACGCTGGGCGTCGTTCAGCCGGGCGAGATAGGCCGGCTGGACGGTCGAGTCCACAAAGGTCGAATCATGGGCGGCGAGGTTCATCGCCCATCAAGCATCGTTTCCGCTTTGTTCGCAACAAGGAAGCAACTGTGCCAATTCGGCGGAGTGGAAAGCTCACCGTTTCGGATCAACGCCCATGTCCGCCGACTGCCGGCGCAGCGCTTCGCGGTCGTTCTTAGGCGCCGGCAACAGCAGCGGATCGACACTGTCGGGCACCTCTTCGATCATCTTGCGGGCGAGACGGTAAGTGACAAGGGCAAGCGTGCCAACCAGAAGCAAACGGATCATGCGGCGGTCCTCCTTCGCTGGATCAACCGAAGGCAGGGCAATTTGTTCCCTCGGCAAGGGCGGCAACCAAACCGGCAGCACCTCGTTCTCAGTTGGAGGAGGTAGCGATGAAAAAGCCAGGACTGATCCTCGCGCTCGTCGCTTTGGCTCTCTCGGCCTGCGACAACAAACTGCCACCGACAAAGGCGACCGGAGCGGATCGAACCATTGCCGTCGTCAACACCGGCATTGCCGGCCAGTGAACGGTGCCTTCGGGAGAAGAATGGCCGGGTCGGCCTCAACGCATCGCCGCGATGCATTCCTCGAGGCGCTCGAGGCGGAACTTGGCATTGCGCAGTTCATGGCCCGCCTCCTGGCGCCGCTGCCGGTTCTGGGCCGAGGCGGACGTCAGGTTTTGTTCGAGTTCAGCGATGCGTGCGCGCACCTGCCGCGCTTCGTCCTGCCGCAACGCCTTTATCCAGTTCCGTCCGCGCATCCATGGTCCCGCACCACCCCAAGCCGGCCGCAATCATGCCTGCAAGAGTCTAACTTACGGCAAGCGCGGATAGTCCAAATTTAATGAAAGCTAATTCAGCGCTGGGGAAGAAGGCCGGCGCCGCTTGGGAGGTAATCTGATAGCGCCGGCCAGGCGGATATCAGGTCCGCCGCATGACGGAGGCTAGCTGAGTCTTGCCGCAGCGTCATGGGAGATCAGGGATTTCAGCCTTTTCCGGGCGTTTTCCCCCGGTAAATGCCGCGAAAAGGGGGGGCCTTCAAGTTGCAAGCCGCTGCCTGGATGCCGGTGGCGCCGCCGCCGGGTTTCTGACATTGTGCGCCGGCGAATGGAGGCGGAGGCGCGGTTGTTGCAGGACAGCACCACGGTCGCGATCATCGGTGCCGGGCCGGCGGGCCTGGCGGTTGCCGCGTGCCTGCGGCAAGCCGGGGTGGATTTTGTCATGCTCGAAAAGGAGCAGCAGGCCGCGCCGGCCTGGCGACGCCACTATGAGCGCGTGCACCTGCACACGACCAAGCGTTATTCCTCACTGCCCTTCGTGCCCTTCCCCAAGGATTATCCGCGCTATGTGCCGCGCCATCTCGTAGTCGAATATCTCGACGCCTATGCGAAGCGTTTCGGCCTTGAGCCCCGCTTCGGAGAGACGGTGCGGGCGATCACCCGGCAGGGCCGCGGCTGGCGGGTGGAAGCGACGTCCGGCGCCTTGCACGCTTCGCACGTGGTGATCGCCTCCGGCTACAATGCCGAACCGTTGCTGCCCAAATTCGCCAGCATCGACGCCTTCAAGGGCAAGACGCTGCACAGCGCCGACTATCGCAACGCCGTGCCATTTGCCGGCCAGTCGGTGCTGGTCGTCGGGATGGGCAATACCGGCGCCGAGATCGCGCTCGATCTGGCGGAAGCCGGCGCCCGGCCGACGATCTCGGTGCGAGGCGGCGTCCATATCGTGCCGCGCGAATTGTTCGGCGTGCCGATCCAGATGGTTGGCATGGCGACGCGGTTCGGGCCGCGGCGCCTCAATGACGCGCTGTTCCCGGTCATCCTTGATCTGGTGCTGGGCAGGCTGGAGAAATTTGGGCTCAGGCGGCCGAAGCAGGGGCTGCTGCAACAGATCTCGTTGGCGTCGCGCATCCCGGTGATCGATGTCGGAACCATCGCCAAGATCCGCGAAGGCGCGATCAAGGTGGCGCCCGATATCGCCGGGGTTTCGGAACGTGGCGCCCGTTTTACCGACGGCAGCCAAGGCGAATTCGAAGCCATCCTCTTCGCCACCGGCTACCGGCCAGGTTATGCCAAATTCCTCGAACCCGGCGTCGAGCCCGGCCCGAGCGGCGTCAATGCGCGCGCTTCGGATCTCGGCCTCTATCTGGTCGGCTTCCACAATGCGGTCACCGGGCTGCTGCGCGAAATCGGCATCGAGGCCCAGGCGGTGGCCGACGACATCCGCCAGCGGCAAAACAGGAAAAAGGCGGCTGAACCCTTGCCGGTGTGATTTGCGGCCTGCCTTATCCCAGCACAGTCTTCAGCAACATGCCGGCGATTCCTTCGCTAGAGCGGTTCAGCGTTTGGTGGAATCGCTGAACCGCTCTAACCCTGTGTTTTTATGCAATTCCGGACGGAAAACCGTTATAAACTTTCCTGGGATTGCTCTAGCCTGGCGGCGACAAGCGCCGCCATGTTGGATCCAGGTTGGGGTGGGTGGCGGCCCCAACTGGAGCCCATTTACGGTCGAATGGGAAACCGCCAGCCACGGCCGGCAGAGCCAGAATATTGGGTGGCGGTGGTGAGCTTGCGCAAAGCGCCCTTAAAGGGTGTTGCAAAGCCCAGATGCAAAATCGTAGCCTTAAACTGGAAATTTGTGCGAGACTTCGTATTTCATAAATGAGACCACGCGGAGCTTCATGGAGCCTCTCAAATATAGCAATTTCCTAAGAATTTTGGTCCTCCCAAGAATGGGCGAGGATTTTAAATATGATTTATCAGAAAAAGATCTATTTTATAAAATTCTCTATGCGAAGAAAAATCACAGCATCCTAAAAATTAGATTGCGCTTAGACAACATTAACAAGAAATTCTGGATTGAAGCGGGATTATACAGAAACATAACGACCTTCAAGGGAAAATTTATCGAAAATAGGACGGGTAAATTTATACACGGCTCATTTGTGAATAGTGGAACGTGGCTATCATATCCTGCTTTTATTTTATCCTTTCTATGTTGGATATATTTTCTGATAACAGGTATAAACTCCCAAGAGATATTTCTATATTTTGCCTTTTTTGCGACTTTTCACATGGCAATTTCCATTTCGTTCTATAACCATATACAAAATATTTTAATGTTTCTTGCAAATGAACTGAAGGTCTATCCATCTCAAAGCGAAATTATTTCGAACCACTCCTGAATTTCGCGACACATAGCCCTCGCTGAAGTCTCAACAATATTATCTTTTCAGCTATGCACGGCGCACCGCCGATATTTGCTGTTGTTGCTGCCTCGCCAGATGCACGATCGGAGATCCCTGACCGGCTAGGCCGCCAGTTCGCCCGCCTTGCGCAGCCAGACCTTGTTGTCGTGGAAGGCGGCGCCGCCATAGGGCGCGGGGGCATCGGCGCCGGTCAGCACGTTGATGCCCTCGCCGCGCTCATGGGCGCTGTTGGGCCAGATGCCTTCGGCGATCACCACGCCGCGCTTGATGCCGTCGAAGAATTTCGCGTGCAGCACGAGGTCGCCCCGCTGATTGCCGACCTCGACACGGTCGCCATCGGCAAGCCCAAGGTCCGCCGCATCGTCTGGATGCAGGAGCAGTACCGGCCTGCCTTCCTTTTCCTTCGACACGGGTGTCTCAGCAAAGGTCGAGTTGAGGAAGTTGCGCGCCGGCGAGGTCGTCAGCCGGAACGGATGCGCTTCGTCGGCCACCTCGATCAGGTCGACATGGTCGGGAAATTCCGGCAGTCGTGCCACCGGACCGAACAGGCCCATGCTCTTCGGTGGCCGGTTGGGAGCCGCCTGCCCGGTCCAGTCGGCGCGGAAGCGGAATTTGCCGTCCGCATGGCCAAAGCCCTTGATGAAATGCGCGGTTTCGAAATCCGGCTGCAGGTCGACCCACTTGTCTTCCTTCAAGGAATTGAAGCTGCCCAGCCCGCGCTTCCCCAGAATGATGTCGATATGCTGCTGCTCGGTGAGGCCGAAGCCGGGCCGGTCGGAGACGCCCAGGCGCTTGCCGAGTTCTTCGATGACGAAATGGTTTGTGCGCGGTCCTTGCGGCGGCTCGATCAGCTTGGGGCCGAGCGTGATGTGCTGGTTGCCGCCGCCCTTGTAGACGTCGTCATGTTCGAGGAACATCGTCGCCGGCAGCACGACATCGGCGAGCTTGGCCGTGTCGGTCATGAACTGCTCGTGCACGCAGGTGAACAAATCGTCGCGCAGGAAACCCTGCTTCACCAGACGCTGCTCGGGCGCGACATTCACCGGATTGGTGTTCTGGATCAGCATGGCCGTCACCGCCGGTCCGCCATAGAGCGCATCGCTGGCGCCGGTCAGCACCGGGCCGATGCGCGAATGGTCGAGATAGCGGATCGAGGGATCGCGCATCCTGGAGCCTTCCAGCACATCCTGGTTGAGCTTGAAGATGCCGGAATTGGAATGGAAGGCGCCGCCGCCCTCATATTGCCAGGCGCCGGTGACCGCGGCGATGCAGGAGGCGGCATGCATGTTGACGGCGCCGTTGCGCTGGCGGGCAAAGCCGTAGCCAAGGCGGAAATAGGTCCTTTTCGTCGTACCGACGAGGCGGGCGAAGGCTTCGATCTCGGCGACCGTCAAGCCGGTAATCCCGGCCGCCCATTCCGGCGTGCGGGTGACGAGATGCGCTTCGAGCCCCCTCGGATCATCGGTGTATTTTTCGAGATAGGCGCGGTCGGCCAGGCCTTCCCTGAACAGGACATGCATGACAGCACAAGCCAGCGCGCCATCGGTGCCCGGCTTCAGCACCAGGCCCACATCGGCCTGCTTCATGGTGGCGTTTTCATAGACGTCGATGACGACGATCCTGGCTCCGCGCTCCTTGCGCGCCTTGATGGCATGGGTCATCACATTGACCTGCGTGACTACGGCATTGGTGCCCCAGATCACCACGCAGTCGGATTTGGCCATTTCACGCGGATCGGGACCGCGCAAGGCGCCCGCCCCCATCATCCAACCGGTCCAGGCGAGATTGGTGCAGATCGAGCCGAAGAAGCCCGAGTATTTCTTCGCATGCCGCAGCCGGTCGATGCCGTCGCGCTGCACCAGCCCCATCGTGCCGGCATAGTAATAGGGCCAGACCGTCTCCGAGCCGTATTTCTCCTCGGCCGCGATGAACTTTTCGGCGACGAAATCGAGCGCGGCCTCCCAGCTTGCTTCCTGCCAGACGCCGTCGCCCTTGGCCCCTTTGCGCACCAGCGGCTTCAGCAGACGGTCGGGATGATGGACACGGTCGGCATAGCGCGCGACCTTGGCGCAGACGACGCCGGACGTATAGCTGTTGGCCTTGGCGCCATGAACGCGGCCGATGCGGTTGCCGTCGAGCAATTCGACCTCGAGCGCGCAGGTCGACGGGCAATCATGCGGACAGGCGGAATGTCCGATGCTGAGCTTGGCGTGCTGGTTCATGGCATTTGTCTAGCGGGTTTTGACGGTGGCGTGTAGGGCCAGATAAGCGGCTCGCCCTCTGGCAATGTGCATTCCGCCAGCCGCCGATTACGGGTCACGTCTCTTGAGAAGCGCATTGTAAGCGCCGCATTTCGGGCAGCGCATGTGTCGTTCGATATGCTCCTCGCCCGCCTCGGTGTCGACCACGCTCAGGTCGGCCTCGCCACAATCAGGACATTCGACATTTGCCTTCGGATCGAGCGCCAAAACCTTCCCAGCTTCGATCCAGGCATCTGTCGACGTCATGCTACTCCGCCGTCCCTTCCTCATATTCCGCCGACATGGTCAGCCATTTTTCCTCATGGCCGGCCAGCGTCTGGGCAAGCTGCGAGCGTTCCTTGGCGAGCCTGGTCGCCGTCGACGGATCCTTCTCATAGACCGCCGGATTGGACAGTTCGTCCTCGATGCCGTCGATGCGCTTGCGGATACGGTCCATCAGCGCCTCGGTGGCGCGGATTTCCTTGGCCAGCGGCTCGAAGGCGGCGCGGCGCTGAGCGGCCTCGCGGCGGCGGTCGGCCTTTGAGGCTTTTTCCGCCTCGCGCCGCTCGCGGCGGTCGCCGGAGACGCCGGTGACCAGTGTCTTATAATCCTCGAGGTCGCCATCATAAGGATTGACCGCGCCGTCCTTGACCAGCCACAGCCGGTCGGCCGTTGCCTCCAGGAGATGGCGGTCGTGCGAGATCAGGATGACGGCGCCGGGAAACTCGTTCAGCGCATGGATCAGGGATTCACGGCTGTCGATATCGAGATGGTTGGTCGGCTCGTCGAGGATGAACAGGTTTGGCCCCTCGAAGGCCGACAGCCCCATCAGAAGCCGCGCCTTCTCGCCACCGGACAGGTCCTTGGCGGGCGTGTTCATCTTCTCGGTCGTGAGACCAAACTGGGCGACGCGGCCGCGCACCTTGGCTTCCGGCGCCTCGGGCATAAGCCGGCGGACATGCTCATAGGCATTTTCCTCGGGACGCAGGTCGTCGAGTTGGTGCTGGGCGAAGATCGCCACCTTCAGCCCGGGCGCCACCGTCATGGTGCCGGTTTCCTGCTTCAGACGACCCGACAGCAGTTTGGCGAAGGTCGACTTGCCGTTGCCGTTGGCGCCGAGCAGCGCGATGCGGTCGTCGGCGTCGATGCGCAGCGTCATCTTCTTAAGGATCGGCTGGCCCTCGGTATAGCCGACATTGACGTTGTTCAGCGCGATGATCGGCGAAGCCACCGTCTTCACCGGTTCCGGGAACGAGAACGGACGCACCGAGTCATTCACGATCGCGGCGATCGGCTTCATCTTTTCCAGCGCCTTGATGCGCGACTGCGCCTGTCTTGCCTTGGAGGCCTTGGCGCGGAAGCGTTCGACGAAGGATTCCATGTGCTTGCGGGCGGCTTCCTGCTTGACCCTACCCTTTTCCTGCAGTTCCTTCTGCTCGGTGTATTGGCGCTCGAACTGGTCGTAGCCGCCGCGCCAGAAGGTCAGCTTCTTCTGGTCGAGATGGACGATCGAGTTGACGGCGCGGTTGAGCAGGTCGCGGTCGTGCGAGATCAGCAGAACCGTGTGCGGATACTTCGAAACGTAGTTCTCAAGCCAAAGCGTGCCTTCGAGGTCGAGATAGTTGGTCGGCTCGTCGAGCAGCAGAAGGTCCGGCTCGGAAAACAGCACCGCGGCCAACGCCACGCGCATGCGCCAGCCGCCGGAGAAGGACGAGGCCGGACGGCGCTGCGCGGCGTCGTCGAAGCCGAGGCCGGCCAGGATGGTGGCGGCGCGGGATTCGGCCGAATGCGCGTCGATGTCGGCCAGCCGCATGTGGATGTCGGCGATGCGGTGCGGATCGGTTGCCGTCTTTTCCTCTTCGAGCAGCGCCGTGCGTTCGAGATCGGCCTTGAGCACGATCTCGATCAGCGGGTCCTCGGTTCCCGGCGCTTCCTGCGCCACCTGGCCGATGCGCGTGTTCTTCGGCAGGCTGATCGAGCCTGTCTCGGAGGGGAAATCGCCTGTTATGGCCTTGAACAGCGTCGTCTTGCCGGTGCCGTTGCGGCCGACAAGACCCGCCTTGGTGCCGGCCGGCAAGGTGAGCGAGGCGTGGTCGAGGAGCAAGCGCCCCGCCATGCGGAGTGAAAGGTCATTGATGATAAGCATGGCCGCGCTTTTGCACTGGACGTCAACGCTTCGCAAGACCTTGCGGGCCAGTTGGCCGCACAAGGCCTGGGAACGGCGCACACAATGCGCCGCCAGAGCAGCCGATCAGTGGCTTGCCATATCGGTCAACAAGGCCTCAGGCAGTGGCCTTGCCCCGCTTTGTCGCCTTGGCCACGACTGCCGGCGCGGCGGCCGGCTTGCGGCCAAGCCCCGTCGATTTCGCCAGCGCCGACCGGGTCGCCGAGTAATTCGGCGCGACCATCGGATAGTCCGGCGGCAAGCCCCATTTGGCCCGATAGTCATCAGGGCTCAAACCGTAGTCTGTCCTGAGGTGCCGCTTGAGCGACTTGAACTTCTTTCCGTCCTCCAGGCAGATGATGTAGTCGGGAAATACCGACTTTTTCGGATTGACGGCCGGAACCAGACTCGGGCTTTCAACGACAGCCGCCCCAGCCAGCTTGCGAACCGAAGCACTGACGCTGGCAATCAGGTCAGGCAGGCCGGAAGCCGGAAGCGGATTGTTGCCCACATAGGCCGAGACAATATCGGCGGTCAGCTCGATAACGGTCTTATCCTCGATATTTGACAATTCTTTCACCTTATTTGCGACAAAGTCGTCTACCCCTGTGAAGACTTTTGTCGATGTATCTCTTTAACCGCGTCCCCCAACGGACCGCCAAGTCCCAAAACGAATCAAGACTTGGCATCAACTACTTTTATGGGAAATCGACGTCGCGCAAATTAGAAAATCTAATACTTGGAGGCGGCAGACTTGGTTGGGCGGCTGTCGGCCAATATCTCAAGAATACGCTTCCAGTGGGCACAACGCCCGAAATCCTTCTGTTCAATCGCCTTTTCGGCCTTCATCGCGGCGTAAAGTGGCGCCTCGGCGCCAAACTCCTCGATGAGCCAATGCGCTTCCTGCATGGCCAGCCGTTCATCATCGTCAAACATGGTTTTCCGTCTCCGCACGTTCCAGGCCGACCGCGACGCAACTGCCGATGACAAGGACGGCTCCGGCAACGGCGACCATCGTCAGCCGTTCGCCCGACAACGTCAGCAGCAGCGTCGAAGCGATCGGCGTGAGATAGGCGACCACAGCCACCTTGCCGCTGCCTCCGAGCTTCAAGGCGCGTGACCAGAAGTAATAACCCAGCCCCATCGGGCCGGCGCCGAGATAAAGCCCGAGGGCCAGATCCACCCCGGTGGGCCAGGCAACGCCTTCGCGAGCCGACCATACAAGCGTCAAGGCGACGCCAACCAGCGACGAGGGCAGCAACAGGCGATCCGGCGACGTGGCGAGCCGTCCCACCATCACCGAATAGTAAGCCATGCACAGCGCGGAGCCGAATGCGGCCAAATAACCTACGAGATCGCCCTGTAACCAGGTGTGGTCACGCCCTCCCGAAATCACCAGCGCGACGCCGACGAACCCGAGGGTCGCGGCAAGGCCCAGCAGCGCCGGACGCCGCGGATTTTCGAAGGCGATCACCGCGGCCGCAACCATCAAGGGCCAGGTGTAGGCCACGAGATTGGCTTCGATCACCGGCATCGAGGCAAACGCGATATATTGCAGCACCATGGTGCCGACCAGACCGATGAAACCGACCGCCAGCGGTGCGAGCCTGGCGCTGGCCGCGGCCGGAGGGGCCACCTCGCCGCTCATGAACCGGATCAGGGCGAAGACCATTGCGGCGCCCGCAAATTGCAGAAACTGCACCTGCGACACCGGATGGTTCGCCAGCAGGGATTTGCCGACCAGGGCGTTGGTCGACCACAAAGCCACCGCGCCGGCGGCATAGACCAGCGCGGATATCGGTCCCGATCCATGCAGCAAGAACCGGCATGGATCCCTGTCTCCACATTTGACCATGATCCTGTCCGAAAGCCTGTTGCCACTTTTCGGGATCATGGGTCGTTACCAGGTTTCCCTGGCTCCGCCCGGAACCGGGGCTTCGGCAGGGGCCGGTGAGGGATGTTCCGCCTCGAACCGTCGATAGGCCGGCAGCTGATTGGTCCAGACATCTTCCGCCAGTTCGTTGACCCATTCGCGGTCGTGGTCGTTGTCGGCGGCAAGATAGAACATCCTGTTGTCGTCGACATAGGGCTTGGCCACCGAGCGCTGGTTGAGCACCAGCGTGACGCGCTCGCCGAACTGGATCGGCGCCGTGCGGTGCAGCACGCCCAGGAACTGGCCGAGCGTCGCGTATTTCATCTTGTGATCGATGCGCATGATGCGGTTGCGCGGAATCTCGCGGCCGGATTCCAGAATGGCGCGGCCGGTCTCGGAATCGTCGCAATAGATTTCGAGATGGCCGCCGACCAGCGGATCGCTGATCGACAGCGGAATGAGCTCGGTGACCGGAACGCCGTCGCAATGCCATTCGACGGCGCCGTCCCGGGGATTCATGAAGGTAACGGTCGAACCGACGATCGACAGCGGATAGGGCTCCAGCTTCGTGCCCATCATGTCGGACAGCCGCTCCAGACGCAACTTGTCGTGCAGCAACTCCTTGATTTCGGGGATGAAACGGTCGGCGCCGGTGATGAAGGTCAGATCGAGGTGCTTGTGCACGGCATGGCTGGCCTTGAGCTTCAGGGCGGCCTCCTCGATCGCGGCAAGCAGTGCCGGGTCATAGCCATGCAGATACTGCGCAACGCCGAAACTCGACACTTTCCAGGCGGTTTCGTGGCCGATAATGGCCTCGCGGCTCATCGCATAGCGCAGTTCGGGTATGGTATGTGCGTTCATAGTACTTCTCCAAGTGGGGGCAAACACTTGGTTAACAGTCGATTAAATTAGTCCCCCCTGTAAAATTAGGAATGCTAGTGCTACCGTAAGCCCAGCTTAAGGTCGAAACCCGTGCGTCTGCTCAGTCAGGTCAACCTCAATTCGCTGAAGATCGTGGAGAGTGCCGCGAGGCACGGGAATTTCACGCGTGCCGGCGAGGAGCAGTTCATCACCGCCTCGGCGGTCAGCCAGCGCGTCAAGAGCCTGGAGGATCAGCTGCGTTTCAAGATCTTCCAGCGCGGAGGCAATGCGGTGTCGCTGACGCCGGAGGGCGAGACCTATGTCTCGCGCGTTCGCGAGGCGCTGGAGCGGATCGTCGCCGCCAGCATGGAAGCGACGGGGCAATCGCAGGAACATGTGCTGAAGATATCCGTGCTGCCGACCTTTGCCGCGCGCTGGCTGTTTCCGCGCCTGCCGCTGTTCCAGCGGCAACATCCCGATATCGTAATGCGGGTTTCGACCTCGTACGCGACGCATGAGTTCACCACTTCCGAGTTCGATCTCGAAATCCGCTATGGCGACGGCCATTTCAACGGGCTGCCCTGCGACCTGTTGTTTCGCGAAGACCTGACGCCGGTGTGCAGCCGCAGATTGTTCCATGAGGTTCTGGGCGGCAAGCCGGTGTCAAAAGTGACGCCGGACGACCTCAAGCACTTCACGCTGCTGCATTCCGACACCTGCACCCAGAACTGGCAATCCTGGCTTGGTTTCGCCGGCGCCAGCTTCGTGCTCAGCGAAACCAAGAGCATCTATTTCGACTCGTGCATGATGTCCTACGAGGCCGCCAATGCCGGCATGGGTTTTGCCGTGGCCAACCGCGCCTACATGGCCAGCGATATCCGCGCCGAAAGGCTGGTCGCTCCGTTCGCCGTCCACCATCCGAACACGGCCGGCTGGTATTTCGTCTCGCCCCACAAGAGCCTTGCGGCGCGCAAGGTGCTGCGGTTCAAGCAATGGGTGATGGCGGAAGCGGCTCTGACACAGAGCCAATTGGACGACGAAGTCACCGGCCTGGCTTCGGCGGCTGGCTGAAATTCGGATTGGTTTTCATTGGTCGCCGCTGACTTGCCGACCGAAAGATGGGGCCGTCGATTGATGGAAGTCCAATCCAGGCAAGCCGCCTTGGTCGGTCATATTGTGGAACTCAGGCCCCTTCAGCCGGAGCATTCCGCGGCACTTTTGAGTGCAGCCGCGGATGGCGAACTATGGAACCTGAAGGCCACCGTGGTTCCTGGGCCAGGCACGATCGATGACTATATTGCCAATGCGCTGGCTGGACGACAGGCCGGCACTGTCATGCCATACGCAATCGCCCTGCGCGCCACGGGCCTGATCTGCGGGAGCACGCGTTTCTGGAAAATCGACAGTGCGAACAGAAAGTTGGAGATTGGGCACACATGGCTCGGCAGTTCGGTCCAGCGATCGGGGGTCAATACCGAGGCCAAATACCTTCTTCTGGTGCATGCATTTGAGGTCATGGACTGTGTTCGCGTGCAATTCACCACCGACGAACTCAACAATGCGTCGAGAGCGGCGATTTTAAGAATAGGCGCAAAACAGGAAGGAATCGTTCGCAATGAACGGATCATGCCGGACGGCCGGAAACGCAATTCCGTCCGGTTCAGCATCATCGATTCCGAGTGGCCGGACGTGAAGGCGACGCTGCGGCAAAAAATGCGGCGATAGTCCCGCAAAACCGTTCGCCTTGGAATTTAGAACGAACCATCCGGATCAGGCGAAGGCCCGGCCTTCCTCGGTGCGCTGGAAATGCGCCAGGTCGAGCGGCACGGACGGGCGGCCGAGAACCGTCAGGATCATATGCGCCTGGCCGCGGTGATGGGTCTGGTGGTTGAAGACATGGGCCAGCGCGGGCGCCAGGCGCTGCGAAACGGTGCGCATGTCCGATACGGTCATGTAGGTGAAACGACCCGACAGCGCCTTGTCATTCAAGCCGCCGAGCCAGTCGATAATCCGCCGGTCCTCGGCCTCGCGCGCAGTCCTCAGGACAGGCAAGGCCCGGTGCAATATGGCGTCCAATGTCGTCGGCGCGGCGCCTTCGCCGGTGAAGCGCTTCATCCAGATGCGATCGGCGGCGAGCAGGTGGTTGAGCGTGCCCATCAGCGAGCCGAAGAAGGCACCGACGTCGCGATTGAATTCCTCGTCGTTGAGATCGTCGGCGGCATCGTAGATGCGGCCATTGGCCCATTGATTGTAGGCCGCAAACATCATGAAGTGCTGTTTCATCTTTTCTCCCGCCGCGCCTGTTTCGGGTGCCGGGAGCGATACCTAGAGCAATTCACCGTTTCACGGAAACGGTGAATTGCTCTAACTGTTTGTTTTGACGCAATTCCCAAGGGAAAGCGCTGCGCGCTTTTCCCGGGAAAACCGCTCGCACTTTTCCTGGAATTGCTCCAGACCGCAAAGGAACCCGTGCCAATGACCATTCTGCTCTATGATCTCGTTGGCCGTGACGAGGCGCGTCCGTTCAGTCCGCATTGCTGGAAGGCAACAATGGCGCTGGCCCACAAGGGGCTCGATATCTCGACCGCGCCGACGCGTTTTCTCGACGTGCCGGCCGTTGAGGGCGGCGTCTCGAAAACCGTTCCGGTGATCCGCGACGGCGACAAGGTCGTCGCCGATTCCTTCGCCATCGCGCTTTATCTCGAAGAGGCCTATCCGGATCGCCCGACGCTGTTTGGCGGCGAAGGCGGCAAGGCGATGGCGCGCTTCATCGAGCGCTGGTCGCAATTGACTATCCACCCTTATGTCACCGCCGCGGCGGTGGTTGACCTCCACGCCATGCAAGACGAAGAGAACGCCTCGTATTTCCGCAAGAGCCGGGAGCAGCGCCTCGGCAAGCGGCTGGAGGACGTCGTCGCCGCACGCGATGCCGGCCTGGCTACCTTCCGGGCGGCGCTGGAGCCGCTCCGCTCCATGCTGAGCTATCAGCCGTTTATCGGCGGCGCCTCGCCGCTGTTTGCCGACTATATCGTTTTCGGCGCACTGCAATGGGCACGCATCGCCATGCCTTACAAATTGCTCGACGACAGCGACGTGGCGGCGCAATGGTTCGCCCGCTGCCTCGACCTGCATGGCGGACTGGCACGAAAGGTTTCCGCCGCGGCGTGACGGCCGCAAACGCAGGCCCTGCCCGTCAGGCAGCCTGAGCGCCCCTCGACCTGTTGCGAAAATCAGCGGCGGGTAGCTGTCGCTACTTGGCCGACTTCTTTGGCTTGCTGGCTTTCGGCTTGCTGGCTTTCGCGGCGGCCTTTTCTTCCTTGGGGGCGGCTTTTGCCTTGCCAACGGCAGTCGCCTTCTTGGCTGGTTTCTTGCCTGTCGACGGGCTACCGGCGTCCTCCCGATCGACGTCGGCCGCCGCCTGGTGCCAATGGCGTTCGTGGTGTCCGGCCGGTTGCCCTTCTTCCTGCCAGATCTGATGTGCGCGGTTGCGAATGCGCTCCTGACGATCGTCTGTCATGGTCATGTTGTCTCCATGCGGGCCGACTTCAGCGCGGCGCCGACCGGGCAACTATAGCAAGCAATCCGTTGCTTTACAGCCGTCTGATCCTGCCTGCCTTCAGCGACCAGCCACGGAAGCGCCGGCCGTTCGACGCTCGCTATCGCTCCCCAGCCCCATTCGGGCTGCTGATAAACCGGACAACTCATCTGCTACCCAATCCGGACAACTCGTCTGCTTACGACAGGACCGCTCCTCACCCCTTGGCAATCAGCCGGGCGGCTTGTATAGAGCCCGCCACTCTCAATTCAAATCCAGACAAGGACCACCCATGGCGCTCGAACGCACCTTCTCCATGATCAAGCCGGACGCTACGCGGCGCAACCTCACCGGCGCCATCACCAGGATGCTGGAAGAAGCCGGCCTGCGCGTCATCGCCTCGCGCCGGGTGTGGATGAGCCGCCGCGAGGCGGAAGGCTTCTACGCCGTCCACAAGGACCGTCCGTTCTTCGGCGAGCTGGTTGAGTTTATGTCGTCGGCGCCGACAATCGTCCAGGTGCTGGAAGGCGAGAACGCCATCGCCAGGAACCGCGAAGTCATGGGCGCCACCAACCCGGCCAACGCGGCCGAAGGCACCATCCGCAAGGTGCATGCGCTGTCGATCGGCGAGAACTCGGTGCACGGCTCGGACGCGCCGGAGACCGCCGCGCAGGAGATCAAGTACTGGTTCTCGGACACCGAGATCGTCGGCTGAGCCGACACCGCAACGCTCCATGCGAAAAGGCCGGCGTTTCGCCGGCCTTTTTCTTGAGTGCAATCAGCTCGCGGCGCTGAAGCGCAGGATTTCGCGGCCGTCCTTGTCCGAGATGAAAAGCCTGCCGGCATCGACATTGAATGAAGCAGCCTTGGCCAGCGCCTCGAATAGCGCTTTTTCCTCGGCCATGACCTCCGGCGCGCAAGCCTTGTAGGTCGAGCCTATGTCGCTGATCGCGATCGTCTGGCCATCGACCTTGGCGGTGGCGAAATAGGTGTTGCAGGGGCCGCTGCCGCCGGCCTTGCCGGCCTCGCTGACCCTGAAGGTCGCTTGCGGCGCGGCGATGGTGCCAACGCCGTCGACATAGTCGACCAGCCAGACCTGATCAAAGACAGAAGCCGCCGGCTCGGCGTTCGGTGCCACCATCTTCAGCATGACGGTCTGGGGCGCGTCGGTCAGCGGATCGACCTGATGGCGCATGTCGGAGATGAACATCAGTCTGCCATCGACGACGATCCGAGCCTGCAAGGCATAGGTCATCCTCGGCTGGATGAGCGAAGGGTCGAATTTGATCTCGAAGCTGATCGGCACCTGGCCGGCCGGCTTGACGGTTTGCTCGCCGATGATCTTGGCCGGCGCGTCGGCGAGCGAGACATCGGCAAGCTGGACGGAAAGCACGGCGCTGGGTGGCAAGGCGATGCGCTCGCGATAGATCACCTCGCCGCTCACCGTCTTTTCGGCGGCCACGGAGAGCTCCGGCACCGCCAGGATACCGACGACCAGAGGCACGAAACCGAAGGCGAAGAACTCCGCGAGCCTGTCCAGCATGACCATCTCCCTTGCCCCGGACTGCCAAACCCCAGGCTGATCAACCTCACGCAATTGGCCAAAGGATTGCGGTCAATGCATGGCTGCGACAGGGATTTATTCGGAGGGCGATTTCCAGCGTCGAGCCGCCTGGGCGTCGGTTTCCTTGGCTTCGACCCAGCCGCCCTCGGAGCCGTCGGTGCGATGTTCCTTCTTCCAGAAGGGCGCGCGTGACTTGAGGTAGTCCATGAGGAAGTTCGCCGCCTCGAACGCCGCCTGGCGGTGCGCGGAAGCGGCGACCACCAGCACGATGTTGTCCCCCGGCGCGATCTTGCCGTGGCGGTGGATGACCGTGAGACCCTGCAGCGGCCAGCGCTCGGCGGCTTCGGATGCGATGCGGCCGATCTCGGCTTCGGCCATGCCGGGATAATGCTCGAGCTCGAGTGCCGAGAGCGCACCCTGCTCGTCGCGGCACAGGCCGGAGAAGGTGACCACCGCGCCGATGTCGGCACGGCCTTGCGTCAGCCCGGCGATCTCGGCCGCGACGTCGAAATCCTGGCGCTGGATGCGCACGGTCGGCACAGGGATGGCCGACATGGGTGTCAGCCCCCGGTCATCGGCGGAAACAGCGCGATCTCGCGCGCGCCCGATATCTTCTCGCGATGGTCGACATGTTCCTGGTTGATGGCAACGCGGATCACGTCGGGATATTGCAACGCGTGCTGGTAGCCTTCGCCGCGCGATTGCAGCCAGCGCAAGAGGTCGGCGACCGTCTCGATGCCGGCGGGCAATTCCACGTCTTCCTCGGGCATGCCGATCCGTTCGCGCACCCAGGCGAAATAGATGAGACGGGTCGTCATCTCACTCGTCCATGATGTGCTTGAGGCCGGCGCGGAAATAGTCGTAGCCGGTATAGAGCGTCACGAGGGCGGCGATCCACAAGAGCACGAGGCCGGTCTGCGTGGTCAGCGGGAAGATCTTGTCACCGGCAGGGCCTGCCAGCAGGAAGGCGATGGCCACCATCTGGATAGCGGTCTTCCATTTGGCAAGCTGCGTCACCGGGACCGACACTTTCAGCGCCGCCAGGTATTCACGCAGACCCGAAACCAGGATCTCGCGGCACAGGATGATGATCGCCGCCCAAAGCGACCACCCGGCTATGCCGGCATGGCGGTCGGTATCGGCGGCCAGCAGCAAGAGACAGGTTGCGACCAGAAGTTTATCGGCTATCGGATCGAGCATCTTGCCGATGTTGGACGTCTGCTGCCAGGCCCGCGCCAGGTAGCCGTCGAGATAATCGGTGATCGAGGCCAGCAGGAAGATGATCAGCGCCGACCAACGCGCGAAATCGCTCGATTTCAGATGTCCTTCGAGAAAAAAACACAGCACCACCAGCGGCACCGCGACAATGCGGGCGTAGGTGAGCATGTTGGGCAGGTTGAACGCGCGCTGGGCCATATCTGGTGGACTCTTTCTGCCTGCGTACTCAAATCAGAAGCGGATGTAGGGGGTCAACAGCCGAGATTCGATTGGCCAGACGAAAATAGCACCCTGACCGTCAGCTCTCATGGAAATGATTGTAGACCAGTTTTGCCACTTGCTCGGAAATACCGTCGACCTTGACCAGATCCTCGACCGCGGCGCGGCTCACCGCCTTGGCGGTTCCGAACGCCAAAAGCAGCGCCCGTTTGCGGCCGGGACCGATTCCGGCGATCTCGTCGAGCGGGCTCTTGACCAGTTCCTTCTTGCGGCGCGCCCGATGCGAACCGATGGCGAAGCGGTGGACCTCGTCGCGCAGGCGTTGGACGAAATAGAGCACGGGGTCGCGCACGGGGAGCGAGAACGAGTCCCTGCCCTTGACGAAGAAGCGTTCGCGGCCGGCATCGCGGTCCTGGCCCTTGGCGATACCGATGGCGACGACGCGGTCCTCGATGCCGAGATCGGAAAGGATCTTGCGCACCGCCGTCATCTGGCCCTGGCCACCATCGATGAGGATGACATCGGGCCAGGCAGGGAAGCTCCCGGAGATGTCTTCCTCGATATCCTCACCTGGATCCCCTTGGGCCGTGTCGTCGGGGGCAGCATTGCCATGTTCCCTGAGCAATCGCGAAAAGCGCCGCTCCATTACTTCGCGCATCATGCCGAAATCGTCGCCCGGCGTGATCTCCGTCGAGCGGATGTTAAATTTCCGGTACTGGTTCTTCACAAAGCCTTCCGGCCCCGCGACGACCATGGCGCCGACCGCGTTGGTGCCCATGATGTGCGAGTTGTCGTAGACTTCGATGCGCACCGGCGGCTTGGCCAGGCCTAAGGTCTCGGCGAAACCGGCAAGCAGCCGGGCTTGCGTCGAGGTTTCGGCCAGCCGACGGCCAAGCGCCTCACGCGCATTCTGCAAGGCGTTGTCCGTCAGGTCCTTTTTCTCGCCGCGCTGCGGCACCGAGATCGCCACCTTGCGGCCGGCACGGGTCGAGAGCGCCTCGGCCAGCAGTTCCTGGTCCTCGACGGTCTGCGACAAGAGGATGGCGCGCGGCGTCGGCTTGTCGTCATAGAATTGCGCCAGGAACGAGCCCAGCACTTCCGATCCTTCCAGCGCCGGATCGGCCTTCGGGAAATAGGCGCGGTTGCCCCAGTTCTGGCCGGTTCGGAAGAAGAACACCTGGATGCAAACCTGGCCGCCTTCCTGATGGATGGCGAAGACATCGGCCTCGTTGACGGTCGCCGGGTTGATGCCCTGATGGCTCTGCACATGCGACAAGGCCGCCAGCCGGTCGCGATAGATGGCGGCGCGCTCGAAATCGAGATCTTGCGAAGCCTGCTGCATGGCGGCCGAAATCTCGGTCTTCACCTTCTGGCTGCGGCCGGACAGAAAATCCTTCGCTTCGGCGACCAGCTCGGCATAACCCTGATGCGAGATTTCGCCGGTGCACGGACCGGCGCAACGCTTGATCTGGTAGAGCAGGCAGGGCCGCGTGCGGTTCTCGTAGAAGGAATTGGTGCAGCTTCTGAGCAGGAAAGCGCGCTGCAGCGAATTGATGGTGCGGCCAACGGCGCCCGCCGAGGCAAACGGGCCGAAATAGTCGCCCTTGCGCGAGCGCGCCCCGCGGTGCTTGTAAATGCCGGGCGAGACATGGTCGCCGGTCAGAAGAATATACGGAAACGACTTGTCGTCCCGCATCAGCACATTGAATCGCGGCCGCAAACGCTTGATGAGATTGGCTTCGAGCAGCAGCGCCTCGATCTCGGTGCGGGTGACGACGAACTCCATGGTCGACGTCTCGCGCACCATGCGGCCGATGCGGTTGGTGTGGAATCTGCCTTGCGCGTAGTTTGTGACACGCTTCTTCAGGCTGCGCGCCTTGCCGACATAGAGCACGTCGCCGGCGGCGTTCATCATCCGGTAGACGCCGGGCGCATTGGGCAGCCGCTTGACCAGTGTCTGGATCACCTCGGCGCCGACCATGCCTTCGGCGTCGCCGGCATGCGGCGTCCAGTCGATGGCCGTGAAGGCGACATCCGGGCCGGCGGGTTCGACGATCTCCTCGATCGCCTCATCCTCGAGGTCGATTTCGGGAGGAAGATCGTCGGCGCCGCCGCGCGCCTTGTTCTTGTGATCCAAAGGACTCATTCCGTCATGCCTGTCACATCGGGTGTCTGCCATGCAAGGTGCTGGCCGCCATCGAGGGCGATCATCTGGCCGGTGATCGAGCGCGCCTCCCAGAGATAGCGGATGGTGGCGCCGAATTCCGGCAATTCCGGGCCGCGTTTCAGGATCAGGCCGGCGACCTGCGCATCAAAGTCGGCATCGTCCTGGCGCGCGTTCTTCAGCGTCGGACCCGGCCCGATCGCGTTGACGCGAATGCGCGGCCCGAGCGCCTGAGCCAGCATCTGCGTCTGGGTCCACAACGCCGATTTGGACAGCGCATAGGAAAAATAGCGCGGCGTCGGCCGCCAGACACGCTGGTCGATGATGTTGACGATCAGCCCCTCACGCCCTTGCGGCAAGGAGCGGGCGAAATTCTGCGCCAACAGCGCCGGCGTCTTCACGTGAATGGCAAAGTGGCGATCCCAGGCCTGCCAGTCGAAATCCTCGAAGGAATCATCGACGAAAAGCGATGCGTTGTTGACCAGCAGCGAGATTGGGCCGAGCGCTGCCTGCGCCTGGCCGACGAGGTGGCCAACAGCATCCATGTCGGTCAGGTCAGCCGCAACCACGGCGGCGCGTCCGCCCGACCGGTTGATCCCCGCGGCCAATGCATCCGCCTCGTCGTGCGAGCGATTGGAATGGATGGCGACCGCGAAACCATGGCTGGCCAGGTCCTCGACGATCGCCTTGCCGATCCGTTTCGCTCCACCGGTCACCAGCGCCACGGCAGCGGCTGTGCTCATCTGTTGTCAATCCTCAATTTCGGCCCGAAAACGCGACGCCGGCGAAATATGGCCCGGCATGCGTTAAACGGCGTTCGCACCTGGGGCAGCATTGTGGCGAAGTGCCCAGTCCGGCAGGCTGAGCCCTCTTGTACGCGGAACCGCCGGACCGCAATATAGGACGCTGGACTCCTTGCACCAAGCGGTGTGCGGCGCAGCATGATCTCGCTGCTGACATTTCGCTGTTGCGAAGATGCAACGTCAAGGTTCTGCCTCATTCGTGCCGGGGAATGACCCAAGTTCAGGTTCGGTTCAGCCGCATTTTGACACGACATTTGGAACCGACGAACGCCAGATCCGTTTCACCCCCCGGACGGGTTGATGGCGATCGTGAGAAACAAGCCTGTGTCCTGTGGCTTAAGGAGTAAAGAACAATGCAAGCCAATCTCAAATTCGCACGGCCGCTGGCTGTTGCGCTCGGGCTCTTCGCCCTCGGTGGTACCGCTTATGCTGCGGACGTCGTTTCGGAAGAGCCGCCGGCACCCGCTCCGGTTGCCGAACTGCCCGTCGCCTCGTGGGCCGGTCCCTATGCCGGTATCAACCTCGGCTACGGCTTCAGCGGCCGTACCAAGGAAAAGGATGCCGGCTTTGAAACCGACACCAAGGGCTTCGTCGGCAGTGTCTTCGGCGGCTATCAGTGGCAGCAGGAGAACTTCGTGTACGGCGGTGAAGCCGAACTCGGCTACAACGGCGTCAAGGGCGACGACAACGGTGTCCACTCCAAGGGCGGCTTCGAGGGCTCGCTGCGTGCCCGTCTCGGCTACGCCGTAACCCCGGAAATCCTGCTCTATGGCACCGGCGGTCTCGCCGGCAAACACCAGAAGGTGGAAGATGACACCTTTGGCAGCGACACGGCGACCATGCTCGGCTGGACGGCCGGCGTCGGCACCGACATCAAGCTGACCGACAACGTGTTCGGCCGCGTCGAATATCGCTACACCGATTTCGGCTCGAAGAGCTTCGACGGTATCGGCAAGGTCAAGGCCACCGACAACCGCGTCACCTTCGGCGTCGGTATGAAGTTCTAAGTCGTTCAAGCCACGACACGAAAAGCCGGGCCTCGCGCCCGGCTTTTTTGTGCGGTCTCTGCTTCTTTGTGCGATCTCTCAGGCCGGCACCGCCGACTTCAGCTCCGGGAATTTTTCGTCGAAGCGCGCGGCCCAGCGGGTCAATCGGCCCCGGCCCTTTTCCCATTGCCCGCCAAAACGCAGCGACAGATAGCCAAGGGTGGCGCGCAGCGCCATCTGGCCGGCCGTGATCTTCTTCGGCAGTTTGGGCGGATTGGCATTGAGCAGATCGAGTGCGGACGTGATCTTGGCCCACTGGCGGTCGAGCCAGGGCTGATAGACCATCTCTTCGGGACGGGTGCGGCGTTCGTACACCATCGACAGCGCGCAATCGCAGATACCGTCAGCCAGCGCCTCCAGGACTTCCGCTTCCAGCCGCTTGTCGGGATTGCGCGGCAACAACGCGCTCTTCGAAATCCGGTTGAGGTGCTGGGTGATGGCGCGGCTGTCGTAGATCGCGCGGCCATCGTCGAGCACCAGCACAGGAATCTTGCCGAGCGGATTGGCGTTGATCAGTTCGGCCGGTCTGTCCTCGGTCTTGATCGGCACAAGATCGATGGCGACCCCGGCATAGGCCGCGGCCATCCTTACCTTGGAGCTGTAGGGAGAGGTGGATGCGTAGAGCAGCTTCGGCATGATCGGGTTCCTGTTTGCGGACATCCAGTGTCGACCGCAGGGCGGTTGTGATCAATCGCCAGGATGCAAAAAAACAGCAGCCAGAAACCGGTTGCGTTTCCGCCCGGCGTCACGAGAAGCCCAAACTGGAAGCCTACAAACCGATATGCTGTAAAATGTCAGCAGGCTACGACAGCAAGCTGCCGGGATTCAAATCCTCGCATACGCACTTTACCGGTGCCCACACTTCACAAGGGCCAGGCGTCGCGCCGAAACCTTCGCCGATCCCGGCAAGGACAGAACAAGGCGGGCGAGCGAGGCAGCCAACCGGCGCCTCGCTTTGCTTGCCCCCTCGGCCGATCCCGATGCTCAGCCCCGAGGGCTGAACCCGCTGCCGAATTTGCTCCGATCCAGAGCGCCAGAGCGTCCTTGCCGAATCCCGAAGGACACGTGACGCCCCGACGATCCGTCTACTTCTTGGCCGGAGCCTTCGCCTTCGCAGGCGCTGCCTTTGCCTTCGGCGCCGGGGCCTTCTTCACCGCCGGCTTGGTCGCGGCGGCGGCTGCTTTCGCGGCCGGCTTTGCGGCTGCTTTGGCGGCTGGCTTTGCCGCGGCTTTCGCGGCCGGCTTTGCGGCAGCTTTGGCGGCTGGCTTTGCCGCGGCTTTCGCGGGCGCCGCCTTCTTGGCAGCGGGCTTCGCCGCCGGCTTGGCCGCTGGCTTCTTGGCTGGTGCGGCTTTCGCTGCCGGCTTCGCGGGCGCTGCCTTCTTCACTGCCGGCTTCGCGACAGCCTTGGCCGCCGCCGGCTTCTTGGCCGGTGCTGCCTTGGCTGCCGGCTTTGACGCCGCCTTGGCAGGTGCTGCTTTTTTCACTGCCGTTGCGGCCTTCGCCGCGACTGCTTTTGCGGGTGCTTTCTTTGCCGGTGCCTTGGATGCCGGTGCCTTGGATGCCGGCGCTTTAGATGACTGCTTAGCCATGTCATGCCCCTTCACGTTATGCCGATGGCCGTGAATGACCTCGGCGCGCAATGCATATCTGACTCGCGTCTCGCTAGCCAGCGAAGCAATGGTATGATTTTCTCAGTTTAAATTTTGGTTGCGATCGACACACAATCACACTCATCACCGGAAAAATCCGCTGTTGATCTTCCGACGTCGCCAGCAATTTGACGCCGGCATTCTCGACGCGAGGCCGCCATCAAGCGCCGAAGAATAGCGAACTGCTTCACGCATGATCTTCGGCCGTCAATATGATGACCCGCCATCTCATCGAGGCGATCATCTTTTGCAGGCGAGCGGTTCGCGCGGGTCACGAGCGCGCTGCGACACACAATCTGAAGATCACCTTGTCAAGCAGGCGTCAAGCTCCTGCCTTCTGGTTGACAGAATACTCTGCGTGACAGAGTATTCTGTCAAAGAATGGAATCGTGCTTTCGATTTCGGCCGTGCAAAGGAAAAGGGATGCCACCTCTGTCCGAGATTGCCGGGTCACGCGGCGACAGCTCAAGGCTTGTCGCACTGGAGCCTCTCGATGAGCGCGGATGACATTATCCACCAGAGTACACGGCTCAGGATCATGGCCGTCCTCAACACGCTGGAAAGGCGCGAGGCACTGGAGTTCCCCCGGTTGAAGACCATGATCGAGGCCACCAACGGCAATCTCGGGGCGCATCTCGATACGCTGGCCAGAGCTGGCTATGTCGATATTGAAAAGCTTTTCGTCGGACGTCGGCCGCGGACACGGATCAGCGCGACGACGGCCGGTCGGCGGGCCTTTCGTGGTCACATTGCTTTTCTTCGCAAGCTCATCGATGGGGCTGAGCCGGCGCGACGCAGGAAATAGTGGAGTTCCCCGTCCCGGACCAACGAGCCGCGCCAACTCTTTGCCTGGAATTGCCTCAGCGCGTGGCGACGACGGCGACGCCGGCGCCGATCATCACGCCGCCCGCCGCGCGGTTGACCCGGCGCACGATCCTGGGCGTCCGCAACAGATTGCGGGCGCGGCCGGCGAGAACGACGTGTCCGCCGATCACCACGATTTCGACAGCCAGGATCACCGCGATCAGGATGCCGAGATGCGCTGACGTGAGCGAGGTTCCGACGACGTTCGGCAGCAGCGCCACGTAGAACAATGGCATTTTCGGATTGCCGAGGTTGAGGGCGACACCCGTGGCGAAGATCGACAACAGCCCTCGCCGCCCGGAGACAGGTTTCAGCTCCGGCACCACCGGCGCGGCCGTCCAGAGCCTGATTCCCATCCAGATCAAATAGGCCGCGCCGCCATACCGAAGGACGGTCATGACGAACGCCATCTTGGTGGCGATTATCGACAGGCCAAAGGCGGCGAGCACCAGAAAGATGAGGATGCCGACCACGGTGCCCGCACCATAGGCAACGCCCGACGCGGCGCCGCTGGAGATCGTGCGGGCGACGATCGTCATGTTGTCTGGGCCAGGACTGGCGGCGAACACGAAGAACGCGGCGGCGAAGGCAAGGATGGTGGCAAGGTCCATGGGACTCCCGAAAGTGATGTTGCTCTCGGGTGTTCAGGTTAGCCGATGCGGCCGCCGCAGGCATCAGAAAAATCAGGATCGACAATTGTCACTGACGACACCGACCGGGTGTACGTTATCGTCACGACTGATAGCCGAGACAAATGGCGCCGAGCGCGACGACGGCGCAGGCGCCGACCCGCCGAGGGGTCAGCGTTTCGCCGAGAAACATCCGGCCGATGAAGGCCGCGAAGACGACGCTGGTCTCGCGGATCGCGGTGATCGGACCGGCAGGCCCGAGCGCGAAGGCCGCCACGACGACGCCATAGGCCAGAAGTGCGAACAGGCCGCCGCCCAGTGCCTTCCAGGTTTCCGGTGCCCGCATGTTGACGGCGAGCCTGCCGCGAAAGGCGACGAAGGTCGCCGGCAGCAATGCGCCGTAGGCCAGCAGGACCCAGGCGGTGTAGGCGCCGACATTGCCCGCGGCGCGAACGCCGATCGCGTCCACCATCGCATAGGCGGCGATGATTGCCCCCGTTGCCAGCGCATAGAGGATCGATGTCGTGGAGGCTCTTCCTCGCCCGAGCGAAAGAGCCATGATGCCGCCGCCGACCAAGGCAACGCCCACGGTCTCAGGAGCGGTGAGATGCTGGCCGGCCAGCAGGAACCCGCCGAGCGTGACGAGCAGCGGCACGCTGCCGCGAACGATCGGATAGACCTGTCCCAGTTCGCCATATCGGTAGGCGGCCACCAGGAACACGCTGTAGCCGACCTGCAGGCAGGCCGAGAGCCCGACATAGGGCCAGGCGGTCGTCGCCGGAAGACCGTTGAGGATTGCCAGGGGAATGGCAAGCGCGGTGCTGGAGAAGCTCATGACGGTGACGGTCCACAACCTGTCGGCGCCCGTTCGCAGGAAGGCGTTCCAGCTTGCGTGCAGGATCGCCGCGAACAGCGCCAGCCCTATGACCAGCGGGCTCATTGCGGCCTGCGCGAGGCCGCGATGATGTCCAGGGCGGCCTTGCGGGCTTCGCGGATGGCGGCATCCCCCTGCCCCATCTGCGCCATCAGGGTCGCGCCTTCGATCAGCATCAGGAGGGTCGATGCCGCGCTCTCGGCCCGCCCGCGCGGCATCACCTGCGCGAGGATCGACCGCATGCGCTGCCTGAGGCCATTCTTCTGCCTGGCGACGGCCTTGAACACCGGATGCTGGGGATCGCCGAACTCGGCCAAGGCGTGGGCAAACAGGCAGCCATGAAAATCCGGCCTGCGGAACCAGCGGCCATGCCAGTCGAAAATCTTCGCGATTTTCTGCTCCGGCGTGATGCCCTCCTGGGCGAGCTGGTCGAGCTGGTCGTCAAAACGCCTGGCGCGATAGTCCAGCACCTCGACGATCAGCTCGTCCTTGCTGGGGAAATGGCGATACATCGTCATCTTGGCCACGCCGGCCTCGGCGATGATCCGGTCGATGCCGGTGGCATGGAAGCCGGCGCGCTTGAACAGCGCATAGGCCGTTTCGACGACATGCTGGCGTTTGTCGGAAGCAGGTGACGGTGTCATTGGCATTTACCAAGTGGTGAGACAGGTCTGTCTATCAGAGTGCAGCGGAACGCGCCTTCTGTCAACACAGGACATCAAAGCGCCTGCGACCCTTTCAGGTAGCAGGCGCGAAAAAAAGATCGGGAAGGAAGAGACGCGTTCAGCGCAGGACGCGGCAGCGGCCGTTATAGACCATCCAGCGATCGAAGCCCGAGACGCAGAACTCGACATTGTCGCCGATCGAGGCAAAGCCCTGGCCTTCCTCGATCAGATAGAAGATCGACCGGTCCCGGCCATCCGACAGGCTGACGGTTGCGCGGCAATAGTGACGGCCGATCGGCCACTCCTCGCTCGCCTGCTCATAGCGGTGCTGGCGAATGTCGCGAAAATCGGTGATGGCGACGTTGGGTAGATGCGGCACGTGGTGCACCTGATAGGAGAACCGATGCGTGATCTTGTTCAGAACCCATGACTCGCCACAGACGCTGCCGTCGTCCTCGGTATAGACGCCGAGGTCGGCCGCATGGACCGCCTGGGTGATTCCGAGAGGCGCGGCAAGGGGGGTGCAGAGCGAAATCAGGGCAGCAAGTGCGGATTTGGCGAAGCGAGTCATGACAGCCTCTCAAGGTCGGTTGCGCGCACTGTGCGGATTCGCTTGGCGTCGGTCAAGCGGTTGCGCGGACAATGGTTTCCGGAAACCAGCGCCGGACGAATGCCGTAAGCAGCAATGCGCCGATAGCCGGGAAGTTCCCCGGCATGCGGCTCCTGCTGGGCGCGCGGCAATCGCGGCGGCTATCACGGCGGCGTGACCTGCTCGCCGGCCAGCCATTCCAGCGACCAGTGCGCCGGTTTTCCCAGGGCAAGCAATTGGTGCAATGCCGGCAATATGGTTCGCAACTCACCTTCCAATGTGAAGGGCGGATTGACCACCACCATGCCGGTGCCATCGAGGCTGGGTTCCGACGAGGCTGGCTTGATCTCGAATTCTATGTCGAGGATTTTCGGGATGCCGGACTGCTTCAGCGCTTTCCGGAAGGCGATGACCGCCTTGCGATCCTTGACCGGATACCACAGCGCGTAAATGCCGCCGGGCCAGCGCCGGTGCGCCCTCACCAGTCCGTCGACGAGGCGGCCGAACTCACCCTCTTCCTCGAAGGGTGGATCGATGAGCACCAGGCCGCGCTTTTCCTTCGGCGGCAGATGCGCTCCAAGCGCAAGCCAGCCGTCAAGTTCCATCACTCTGGTCTGGAAATCGTCGGCGAATTCCGCTTTCAGCCTGGCGGCGTCTTTCGGATGTAGCTCGATCGCCGACAGCCGGTCCTGCTTGCGCAGGAGATGGCGCGCGAGCAGCGGCGAGCCCGGATACTTCTTCACGCCGCCCGCGGGATTGAGCGAGCGCACCGCCTCCAGATAAGGCGCCAGCAGTGCTGCGGCCTTCGCGTCGAACGCGGCATCGATCAGCCTGCCGATGCCGCCCTGCCACTCGCCGGTCTTCTGGGCTTCGAGCGATGAAAGATCGTAGCGGCCAATGCCGGCATGGGTGTCGACGACACGAAACGCCTTGTCCTTCTGCTTGAGATATTCGAGCAGGCGCGTCAGCACGACATGCTTGACGACATCGGCGAAATTTCCGGCGTGGTAGGCGTGGCGGTAGTTCACTTCGGCCCCCTGCCCCAGCGTGGCGGTGGCGGCTGCGAGTTTGGATTTTCCGGCCGGCCGCCACCAGAACGCAAGGACAGCAGGAAACCGATCAAGCCGACCGCCATCAGCGACAAGCCTATCGGCCGCGCGCGGCTGTCGATCTCACCGACGCCGGAGCGCAGGACAAGGTCGACCGCCCGCATCGGTATGTCCTCGGCATCGCCCGGACCGACGGTGAAGACGTAAGCGCCAGGGCTGACGGTGGCGATCAGGCCTGCCTCGTCGCGAAAGATCTTGTCGGGCAGTTGTGGGCTGGCCTGGCGCGGATTGTCCACATGGTTGAACCGCAGCGTCGAGGCAAGCACCGTGCGGCCGTTGGTGGCGGCGGTCAACGTCAACACCGTGCGCTGCTGCGAAACGATGCGTTCAGCCCTCGCGGTCAGGTCGACCAGCACCCGCACAGGCGCATCGCGACCTTTGAGCGATACGGTTAGCGGCCTGAACCGGCCCTGCTCATAGACCCGCCAAGTGCCGATTTCACGGCCGGAAAAATTGCTCATCGCCCAGGGGTAGATGAGACCGACGCCGGTGCCAGCCAACAGGATCAGGACGAAGAGAAAGCGCATTCAGGCGGTCACCTTGCAATCAAACCTTACCGGACGGCTGGCTTGTACCGGCACCGTCGCGCAAGCGTTCCGTTTCGTCCAGCACCATGTCGATGCCGAGTTCGAAGGTCTTGCCGAAGCCAGGCTGCCCAAGCTTCGTGAAACAATTTCCCAAAACCGGTCTGCCCGGTGCCTGGGCCGAGGTCAAGGCTAATGGCATGCAGGTCGATTTCGATATGTTTAAGAAGGAAATGGGCGGGCAATACCATATCCAAGCTGGCGCACCGCGTCAGGAGCGGGCTGCCGCAGGACACGGGGCGCCCGCCCCGCTTTGCGGTTGGCTGAACGAGATGGCCCGCGGAGAAACGGGCCATCTCGACCATTTTCAGCCAGCGTACCAGTGCGGCGTTCGTCCCGGATGCGTGATCGCGCAATAGACAGCGCTCTGCCATATCCTCAAATGCCGTTGCCAAGACAGCCGGCATTCCACTATGAATTGGATACGCCTGTTCTTCAGGCGAAAAAACGAATGTTGTCGCGTACCTCAGGCGAATGAGGCATCTCGCATGCAAAAAACTTCCGATCCGTCCAACGTAAAGGAATCGGAGTTAAAACGCATTCTCGATTTCCGATTTTCCCTTCTGGTTTTGGCTCTTGGTCTACTTTTCTTCACCTCTAGCTGCGACGTGGACTCCCTCCATAAAGCGATACTGGCAAAGTATTCACAGCCAGATGTTTATATCTGCAGCCCGAGCGGATTTGGGCAACAATCTCATTGCAACCTAAAGATTTGACATCCTGCTGAAACGGTCTTCATCGGATGGTTTTCCGGGTCCGCACCCCCGCGTCTCGCGCGGGCATTCCTCGACATTCCTCACTATCAAGCTTTCGATCGCCCCGGGGAATAACGCGGAGCGGTTCGTGTCACGGTCGAGCCCAATACGCTGATTCAAAATGAGGAACCGCCGCCACAGCCAGGCGCGTGCGCGCCGACCCATGATTAACCACTGGCAAACACATTTGGTTAAGGAATTGCTAATTTAGTTGACTGGAATTCCTATAGGTATATTTTCAGTTCGTTGGGATGTGCAATTTGGGCGAGCAATCGGCGATGATGGCACCAAGCGCGTGATCGCGATCTCGGGGCGCGTGGACTGCTGAACGGCAGCATATAAGCCGGGCGGCGGTGGCCCCGTACACTCAGAGAATGACAAGCGCACATCAATGATGGCGATCCGCGGACGCGGAGGATTGCCGCGTTTCAAGAACGTGGCCGGGCAGTGCGTTGCCTCGGCCCTGGGTAGCGTGTGCGGTGCGTAGGAGGAATGCATGAGTAAGGTGATAAAGGTTCTGAAACTTGGTTCCAGAAGCGATCAGAGGGGCAACGGCAAGAGCCACGACCGAGGCCGCGCCCTGGTCGCCGGGGGCGCCGGTTTCCTGGGATCGCACCTGTGCGAACGTCTCTTGCAGGAGGGATACGACGTCGTCGCGGTCGACAATTTCCATACTGGCAAAAGATACAATCTCAATGCGCTGCTGCGCGATCCTAGATTCAGCTGCATCGAGCACGATATCGTCGAGCCATTGCCCTTGGACCTTCGGGTCGACGAGATCTACAATCTCGCCTGCCCGGCTTCTCCGCCACATTACCAGGCAGATCCGATCCACACCTTCAAGACGAGCGTGCTTGGCGCGCTGAACCTGTTGGAACTCGCGCGCCGCAACAATGCCAAGATATTCCAGGCCTCGACTTCCGAGGTCTATGGCGATCCCTTCGTACACCCCCAGCCCGAAAGCTATTTCGGCAATGTAAACACGCACGGACCGCGCTCCTGCTACGATGAAGGCAAACGTTCGGCCGAAACCCTGTTCTTCGACTATTCGAGGACATATGGCCTCGATATCCGCGTGGCCCGCATCTTCAACACTTACGGCCGCCGCATGCAGCCCGACGACGGGCGCGTCGTCTCGAACTTCATCGTCCAGGCCTTGCGTGGCCAAGACCTGACCGTCTACGGCAGCGGCCTGCAGACCCGCTCCTTCTGCTACGCCGACGACCTGATCGAGGGGTTCATGCGGCTGATGAACGCGCCGTGTGCTCCCGCCCACCCGGTCAACCTCGGCAATCCCGGGGAATTCACCGTCATGGAACTCGCGACGCTGGTCATCGGCTATACCAATTCCAGATCGAAGATCGTACATCGGCCACTGCCGATCGACGATCCCAGACAGCGCAAACCCGACATTTCCTTCGCCAAGAACAATCTCGGCTGGGAGCCGAGGATCAATCTGGCCCAGGGGCTGACGCATACCGTCGACTATTTCGACGCCCTGCTCTTCGGAAGCCGGATGGCAAAGGGCGCCGCGGCTTCATGACCGGGAAGGCGATCCTGGTGACGGGTGGGGCCGGTTTCATCGGCAGCCACACCTGCAAGCTGCTTGCCGGTGCCGGCTACCTGCCCGTGGCCTTCGACAATTTGTGCCGCGGCAACGAGAAGGCTGTCGCCTGGGGTCCGCTTGTCGTCGGCGATATCCGGGACCGTGACGCACTGCAGGCGGCGATGGCGACGTACCGGCCGAGCGCGGTCATCCACTTCGCGGCGCTGGCCTATGTCGGCGAGTCCGTCCAGCAGCCGGCGGAATACTATTCGAGCAATGTGACGGGCACCATCGCCGTGCTCGATGCGGCACGCACGCACGCCGTCGAAAACATCATTTTCTCCAGCAGCTGCGCAACCTACGGCGTGCCGGAAGCACTGCCGGTTCGCGAGAGTTCGTCGCAAAATCCGATCAGCCCTTACGGGCGTACCAAGCTGATGGGCGAACAGATCATCGGCGACTATGCCGCCGCCTACAGAATGAAGTTCGCCATCCTGCGCTACTTCAACGCCTGCGGGGCCGATCCCGACGGGGAACTCGGCGAGTGGCATTCCCCGGAAACCCACCTGGTTCCAAGAGTGCTGATGGCGGCGTCAGGCATCATCGATGAAATCGAGGTCTTCGGCACCGATTACGAGACTTCGGATGGCACTTGCGTGCGCGACTATATCCACGTCAGCGATCTGGCCCGCGCCCACCTGAAAGCGCTCCAACACCTCGAGCGCGGCGGAAAAAGCCTGGCGGTCAACCTCGGCACCGGGCGAGGCGTATCCATCAAGGAGATCGTCCAGGCGGTCAGCCGGGTGACGTCGAGACCGGTCCCGGCCGTCTTCAGGACACGGCGACCGGGGGATCCGGCCGAGCTCTATGCCGATCCCAGCAAGGCGCGGGCACATCTTGGCTTTGTGCCTGAGCTTTCCGACATCGAGACGATCGTCAGGACGGCCGCCCCCTTCTTCGGGCTGCGAACGAGACCGGCGACACAGCCGCCAAACAAGGCGGCAATAGCTGTCGCTGTCCGTTAGATCAGAGAGATCGGGCGCGGCAACTGGCGCGCTGGCCAAATCCGCTTGGACCGCAGACCCAAGGCGAAGCGCCCGGGAACGCACCACTTTCGCCGGAATTGAAGGCGACCTTCACGGGTCCCGCCATGCGCGGCGCGATCGGCGGTGGCGGTGCAAAGGCGTAAGTTCTTTCCGTGGTCTGGATGGTGCTTGTCATCAGCATCTCAGGCTCGATCCTGAGCGAACGCATGACGTATCCAGCCTGGACCGGCCGGACCGCCGGCTTGCTCCGGACCGGATGCACGACCGGTGCGATGAGGACGGAACCGGTCCTGGTCGCATCCATACCCTGACAGCCTGCGACCAGAGAGGTCATCGCAACCACAACAATAGATAGCGCTTTCTTGCTTGGGCGAAATGCGCCCCTTGAATCGTTCACCATGTGTCCCCTGCCTTTGAGTATAAGCCAGGGCGCGTTGCGACGCCTGCGTCGCTTCACGCCGTTTCAGTGACCACTCGCACATCACAGATTAATATTAGACATCACTAATTATTAAATTTCATGAAAGCCGTATGGTGGTGGACCCATCGTCTCGTCATTCTGTCAGAGAGAAGTGAACGCGACCAATCGGCGGTCGGTGCGCAGGCAATTCCAGCCGAACTGCTCCGCGCTTTATAAGCGATTCGCAAGGTTCTTCACAGGGCCGGCGAAAGCAGCCCACCTGAATCCGACACGCAGGACATGTCGTCACCGATGGCATGTCGGGAGGGCGTCAACGGAGACAGGAACGGCGCTTTCCGTCATGCCGTCGACCAGTCTGGCCAGCCCTAGTTCTTGGCATCGATCAACTTACGGGCCTCTTCGAACTGCGCGGCCTTGGTATTACCGGGTTCGAATTTTCGGTATTCGTCTGAAGGATCCTCGGGCGTTCGCTTGAAACTGTACCATTCCCCATCCGGATCCTTGCGCTGCTCGATGGCTCCATCCTTGATTTGGTGACTGTAGCAGGTGCGCTTCGGTTTGCCCTTGTAGCTCTTGGACCGCCAAGCGAGTTCCGTGCACATCTTGCCGTCTTCGGTCACCAGCCATCTGCCTTCGGCGACAGAGGCTGAATCCTGCCCCGACGTCCAGGCCTCGAGGCGTCGATTGTCCTTTGCGAAATAGGCCGCTCCATTTTTCCATATCCATGTGCGATCGGTATACAGAAGCTGCAGCTCATAGGCAGTTGGAACAATGGCGGGGGTTGGAACAATAGCGCTGTCCGCCTTTGCAGGCGCGCTGTCTTTGGCGGCCGCAGCGTGGGTCGCTTCCGCGAAGGCGGCCTGACCGCAGAAGGCCAGCAAAAACAGGAACGGCGCGAAACCTGCGGACCGGCGACGTTCGATGCGTCGCAGACGGTCGACGCCATGCGGCGGCGATCTGGTCGGAGCTATCGGTACAATCGGCGTTGGCATGTCTGTGTGGTCCGGCAACGCTATCGGCGCGACAGCCTCGCAACTATTTAACAGCCGCGGAAGCCGCGATGTCAACTTTCGCGACGCCGGCTGTCGCCAAAATTAAGGATTGCGTCATATACTCCCTCACCTTTGACAATCGTGCGCAAAAGCAACATCGGCAGACGTCAGAGAGGACGCGGGTTTCAAATGGGCGACAACCCGGATTTGAATCAGGCCTCGGTTCAGCAATACCTGCAGCAGCCGATCGATCGGGACCCGGCTGTTCGCAATGACCTGACCCTCAACACGGCGATCTTGCTGGGGATCCTGTTAATCACGGTGCTGTTCCGGTTCCACAACATAACCTTGCCGCTGGTCGACGCCTTCAGCTGGCGCGAGACAAGCACGGCAATGATGGCCGACAATTTTCAACAACGCAGCTGGAATATCTTCTTCCCCGAGGTCAGCTGGACCGGGCCGGGGCCGAGTTATCAGGGCCGCGAGTTCCAGATCGTCAGCTATCTGACCGCCCTGCTCTACCAACTCTTCGGCTGGCACGACTGGTTTGGCCGCATGGTTGCGGCCTTCTTCGGTCTGGTGACGGTGTTTTCGCTGCACAGGTTGACGGCGCTATGCTGGGGCGAAACGCATGCCCACGCCGCGGCGCTCGCCTACGCGCTGATGCCGGCAGCGATCATGATCGACAGCTCGTTCCTGCCCGATCCGTCGATGCTGGCGCTGGTGACGACGGGCGTCTGGCTGTTCGCCAAATACTGGGCGGGCGGCAACCGACGGCTTTTGCCTTTCGCCGCCGTCAGCTTCACGCTTGGCGCGCTGGCAAAGCCGCCGGGCGTGGCGGCCGGCGCCGTCATCTTCTACCTCATGGTCTGCTGGATTGTGATGAAGAGGCGACGGCAGGCGATCGAGGTCTTCCTGTGGGGGCTTTTCAGCCTGGCCATCATCGGCGCCTATTTCAGCTGGGCCATCTATCTCGGCCGCAACTATCCACCCTATCACGTGGCGGGCTCCGGCTATATCTGGGATTCCGGATTGCGCACGTTCGTCCAGGATGGCTTCTACTTCAAATCCGTGTGGAACACCTCGGTCTGGTGGTTCTACGGCTATCCGTTCATGGCGCTGATCGCGGTCGGTTTCTGGATACCGCCTGGTCCGGCCGAAGACCCGACGCAACGCACCCTTTCGGCCATTCCCTATATTTGGCTGGGTGCGGCCGCGATCGTCTACCTGGCGGCGGCCCGCGAGATCACCAGCAATCCCTGGAACTTCCACATCTTCCATGTGCCGTTCGCGATGTTTTGCGGCCGCGGCGCGCTGCTTCTGGCCAGTTTTGCATCGGGCACGGTCCGGTCGCCGACGGTTGTGCTGCGCTCGATCTGCATCGTTGCCGTGATGCTCGTTTGGTCGACCTTCCCTCTCGTGAGGACAATGAAGGCGCCGGTCGCGATGAACGGCAAGCTGCTCGGCGAGGAGTTGGCCCGCCTGGCGCAACCGGGCGACCTGGTCGTCGCCATCGCCCCCGCGGTCGGCGATCCCGTCGCCGTCTACTACAGCAGGGCACGCGGCTGGGTGTTCCCGCCTGGCGGAGGCGATGTCGAATGGTCGAAATTCGTCGCGGACGACACCACCGCGATCGCCCAGCTCGAGGAGTTGCGCGCTCAAGGCGCGGATCTGTTCGGCACGACCAAGAACGCTGCCGACAAACAGGACCAGTTGTTCATCGAGCATCATGACGGCGTCGTCGACTATCTGGACAAGACCGGAACCAAGCTTGTGGATTCGGATGCCTTGCTGGTCTATAGGATCACCCGTCCATGAGAGCCGCGACAGCCGTGGCCTCGACGGAATGGTCCCGACGGTTCAGCGGCCCGCATCCGCCCCGCGGAAGGCCGGCAAGGCGGTGGGCCAGGCGAACCGACCCAGGATGACGCCTTGGATGTTTGCTCGCCACTATGCCGACGCTGGAACTCGGCGGTGAAAACCGGCGGAGAATTGGTTGAAAAGAGCAATCTCGATAATCGTGACGCTGGCCCTGCTGGCCTGGCTGGCCAGCGACTCGCGCTGGCGCATGGTCGGCGACGCCTTCGACCGCATCACGCCCGGCACGTTCGCGGTAGCGACGATCGCCTTTTTCGTCACCTATGTCTTGCGTGCGTTGCGCGTCTGCGATGAGTTTCGCGACGAGGTCAATGGCCGGTTCGGCGCCTGCCTGCGCGTCATTCTGATCCACAATGCGATGATCAACGTCGTTCCCTTCCGGGGCGGCGAGACGGCCTTTCCCCTGCTCCTGCGCCAGGTCTTCGGCGTGCCGATCATGCGCGCCAGCGCCTCGCTGCTGTGGTTCAGGCTGCAGGACGCTTTTGTCGTCGGCGTACTGGCCCTGGCGGTGTGGCCGGGCCTGCATGCGGCGATAAGGATTGCTGGCATCGCCGCGCTGATCGCTGCCGCCTGGTATCTGCCGCGCTGGGCGCGCGCGCCGCATGGCTGGGCCGGGCGCGGCAGGATCGTGGCGAAGCTCGGCCTGCTCCGCGACACCTTCACCGAGGCGACCGGACGCTCGCGCTACGGCTGGTGGTGGACGATCGCCAACTGGTCGCTGAAGCTCACCGTGCAGGGATGGCTGCTGGCCCTGATACTGGGAACATCCTTCACGACGGCCTTTCCAGGCGTCGTCGGGGCGGAGGGCGCCGCAATATTGCCGGTGCAAGGCGTCGCCGGCTTCGGCACTTACGAAGCGGGAGCGGCAGCGGCGCTGCTCACCTCCGGGATCGCGATGAAAAGCGGCCTGCAGGCGGCACTGGCCCTACACCTGTTCATCTTCTGCTCGGCTATCGCCACCGGCGCCATAGCCTGGCTGTTTCCCTCGAAATCGACGCTGCCGGGCAATCCGGCCGTCGGACCTGCTAGAAAGCCATCCCAATGAACATATTGCCCATCCCTGCTTCGGGACTGCCTGATGGCGTGGTGATGCCCGACCATACACTGTCCATTGTCGTGCCGATGTACAACGAGGCCGAAAACGTCGAGCCGCTGCTGATACGTATTCACCAGGCGATGGAACGCTACGAGCAGCCGTGGGAGGTCGTGCTGGTCGACGACGGCAGCACCGATGCGACGGTGAGCGAGATCAGGCGACTGGCGGCGCATTACGGCCCGCATGTGCATGCGGTCGAACTGGTGCGCAACTACAAGCAGACCGCGGCGATGCAGGCCGGCATCGACGCCGCGCGCGGCGACGTCATCGCCACGATCGACGGCGACCTGCAAAATGATCCCTTCGACATCCCGCGCATGGTCTACCGCCTGCTGAACGAGGATCTCGACCTGGTGGTGGGCTGGCGCAAGGATCGCCAGGAGGGGTTTTTTATGCGCCGGCTCCCCTCGCGCATCGCCAACGCCTTGATCGCGCGCGTCACCGGCGTGCGCCTCAAGGATTATGGCTGCAGCCTCAAGGTCTATCGCGGCAGCGTCATTCGCAGCGTCAAGCTCTATGGCGAGATGCACCGCTTCATCCCGGCATGGCTGGCTACCGTGACGACCCCCAGACGCATCGCGCAGGAGGTTGTGACGCATCATGCCCGCATCCACGGCCAGTCCAAATACGGCATTTCGCGGACCTTCAGGGTCGTGCTCGATCTGGTGTTCATGTATTTCTTCATGCGCTATCGCACACGGCCCGGACACTTCTTCGGTGGCATCGGCATCGCGCTTGGGGCGCTGGGTTCGCTCATACTTGTCTATCTGCTTTGCCTGAAGCTGTTCTTCGCCCAAGACATCGGAACACGTCCGATGCTGTTCACCGGCTTCTTCCTGCTGATCGCCGGGGTGCAGATGGTGACGTCGGGCGTGCTGGCGGAAATGCTGGCCCGCGTCTATCACGAAGCGAACGGATCGTCGGCCTATGTCGCGCGGCCGCGGCCGGCGCCCGGTGACAATGACGGCTGGCTTCGCCCGAGCCGATCTTCATGAGTTGATCGGAACGCGGTCAAGGGCAAGAGAGGCGCAACGCCGATGCGCCCACCTTTCTGAGTGGCAGCACCCGGTCAGGCTGCCGCCACTTCAGGTCTGATGTTCTAGCTAGAGCGGTTCAGCGTTTGATAGAATCGCCGAACCGCTCTAACTCTTTGTTTTTACGCAATTCCGGACGGAAAACCGTTACACACTTTTCCTGGAATTGCTCTAGTAGCGCGAACGGCAGCTGGCGCGCTGGCCGAAGCCGCTCGGACCGCAAATCCAGGGCGAATGACCCAGGAACGGACCACCGTTGCCCAGGTTGTAGGAAACCTTCACCGGTGCCAGCCTGC
The DNA here is from genome assembly GCF_020165665.1 of Mesorhizobium sp. BH1-1-4. Taxonomy (NCBI): domain Bacteria; kingdom Pseudomonadati; phylum Pseudomonadota; class Alphaproteobacteria; order Hyphomicrobiales; family Phyllobacteriaceae; genus Mesorhizobium; species Mesorhizobium sp. BH1-1-4. Next base: position 56,258 of record NZ_JAIUIN010000020.1, on the reverse strand, counting down.
CGACCCGCTGCGGCCGCACGAAGGCCGCGTAGGCCTCCTCCCTGGTGCGCGTCACGACGCTCATCTGTGTGAGCGGTTTGCGGTAGAGAACCTTCGTCTTGACGTGACGGACGTTCCTGACGTGATGGGTCATTTTGCCGAACCCATGGTCGATGGTCCGCCCGTTAATCGAGCCGGTCCTGGTCGTATCCATGGTCTGGCAGCCGGACACCATCGAGACCAACACAATGGCAGCAACAGCACCGGCATATTTTCTGCCTTTGTTGGCCAGACTTTCCGTAACCTTGTTCATCGACGGCTCCCAACTTAAACATAACTCGGCTGCGTGCGGATGATATACTTTATAGTCGGCTTTTCCCGCACCTTTTGAATGACCATTTTCACTCAAGCCGTACCCGTATATTAGAATGAACTTATTAAAATTCGTGCAAACAGCATAATGAACACAGTCTTTCACTGTTCGCTCGGATGCGATGAAAATTCAGCTGATCGGACCGGGGCTTGGCCGGTCTTGGCTGGGGGAGCCTTGGCCGGGGGAGTCTTGCCATGTGATGCCCGGCAAAAGCTCCGCGCCGGTGGCAATAACTGCGACCGGCGCTCAGGCAGGCAGAGTCGGAGGGGCCGTTGCCGGTTTTACGGAACGCTCAGCGCGGCATTTCCCAACTTGGATCGAAGTAGAAGTTGCGGGTGCCTATTTTACCCATGCCGGCGCCTGACACCGGGAAAGCCATCCTGACGAGATGGACGGAGCCGGCACCCTGCTGCAGCCCGTAGATGCCCTCCAAGCCCCGGCCGTAGAAACCCGCCAGCGGAGCCGCCAATGCGACGCCGGCGAGCGAGGCCTGCAAGGCAAATTTGCCGATGCTCGGCCGCAGGGAAATCTTGTTCTCGGTGACGTGCTTGGCAATGATCACGACCGTCAGCAGGCCATATAGAACCGCATTGAAGGCGGCGAACCAATAAAAGCCCGTGGCGTTCTGCGGATTTTGTACAAGGAGAACGGGCAAGGACGCACCGATGGCAAGCACCACATAGGGGATGACGACACGAACCGGCAGGAGATGCTTCGGGCCGCTCCCCTTCGGCGTAACGCGAAAATCGACAAACGACCTGGTCAGATGGTCGCGGACGGCCGACAGGGTGCCCGCCAGCACCCATGGCCAGCGTGCGAAGAAATGAAACAGCATGCCCTCCCAGCTCAGGGCCTTGGCCGTTACCGGGCGTGAGAGCGCGAACGCCTTCAGCATCATCACCAGCACGATCGGCGTGATCGAACTCGGCGCGTAGTGGATAATGAAATCCAGATACATCACATTGGCGAAGTTCTGGCCGGAAACCAGCGCGTAGATCGGCATGAGATAGGTTGAGAGCGCGAGCAGTGCGAACAACGGGTACCAAAGCTGGCAGAAGAGGAACTGCAATCTCAATCGCAACCTCAGCCTGGAGAGATACATAGGCGAGTATTGGAGCAAGATGGTGGTCAGGCTCCTCGACCACTGGAATTCCTGCGTGACGAGATCGGCGAAAGTCTGCGGGCCGTCACCGTGCGCAATGGCGTCGATTGAATGCACACCGCGCCAGCCCGTCGCGTTGATCAGCATGGAGGTCGAGTGATCTTCGGCCAGTTCTGGGCCAAGCCCACCCGCCTGCTTCAACGCAGCGGTGCGCACGGCATAGTGCGAGCCAATGCACAGCGGCGCTCCGACGCTGGTGTAGCCGGATTGAAGGAGCCCGTGCAGCATTCCCTCCACGAACAGTCGGCCGCGGGCCGACCAACTCTCGGCGGCATTGTTGTCGCAAATGCTCGGTGCCGAGACGTAGCCGACCGCAGGATCGGCGAAGGGCGCCAACATTTCGCGCAGATAGGTCCGCGTCGGCACGTGGTCGGCATCCATCTGGGCGACGAAGTCGTAGCGTTCATAGCCGTAGTGATCATAAAAGAAGGCGAGATTGCCTTCCTTGCATCGAGTCCGGCGCGGCCACGTCATGCGATGATAGTCCTCCCGGCCTCGCCGCGTCGAAATCTGGACGTTTCGCGCCTTGCACCAAGCGATCGTCTCCTGCGAAGGGTCTTCGTCGGCAAGCCAAGTGTCGTGAGGATAATCCTGCGCAAGCATCGCCTCGAGCGTGCGCGCCACCACGGAAAACGGTTCGGATGGCGCTTTCGTCACCACCATCGCCACTCTGGAACCCGCAGCGACGGTATAAAATTGGGACGGCTTTTTCGACACAAGCACGAACAACAGGAAATACATCGGCATCAGCGTCAGCCAGGCCAGCACCATCGTCGCGAAGACGTATGGTCCGATGTATTCGACATGCTCGGGCCGTAGCCACCAGGACCAGAAGAAAACCAGGGTGACAAACCAGAAAGCCAGCGCCACTCTCAAAACCCATTGCTGAGTGGCCGACAGAACGGGGACCAGAAAAGGGCCCTTCCGCGCCGCCTTGGCCAGAGCCGCCCGAGACCGGCGTGTCGGCCTGGTCTTATCGCTGATGGTTGCTACGTCCGCGGAAACACTCATACGCACCGCCAGTCTGAGCGTCAGCCGAACGACGGCTGACAACCTTTTACCCGGCTTCCAGAATCCGCTCACGCTCAATTAGAGTCAACTAAATTAAGCCTTTCTTAACTACAGGTCTTGAGAACTGGTTAACCAACGCCTTGATCGCGGCACGAATTCCGCGGCCTTTTGGGGGCCACCAGATCCTCAAAGGGCGAGCCGAAAATTTTCCGTCGAGGACTTCACCGAGAGGGACTTGGGTCCCACGGATTGGCGAGGGGAAAGGGCAACGTTAACCATGTCGCGAGCGCCAAGGTTAACCGATCGTTAATTGTTCTTGACTCTTGGCCCCGTCCGGCTCTTAAATTAGCTAGGGATGATATATCGGAATGTTGACGCGAATTTGTGAGTATCGCGGCGAACTTTCTCTCTGAAGCTCCTCGGTGTTGGCGCCTTGAGAGATAATGGGTGGGCTCCTTAGATGGTTCGCGCACCCGCCTATGGTCGCTCCGAAATCCCGCAGATTCCGCCAATAGAGCCGATCGGTGTTGGATAGTCGTGTCGATCAGGCATCGATGCGCCGGGCGAGTCTTGGCTTCCGCGGGAAGTTGAGGCCATGGGAGATCAGGATGAAACACTCCGCAGCAAATGCACTTGTGATCACGTTGGCTTTGGGCGCAAGCGCCGCTTTCCCCACCGCGGGAGGCGCCGGCTCCGTTCCCGCGACGGATCCCGTTCAGACGAGCAGCGCCGCATCGGCATTCGGCTCCTACGATCCTTATGGCGATTTCACCAATGACAAGACCGCAAGCATCGAGGAACTGTTCCTGCCTTGGGAAGACGTCGATCTGTCGACGCTGCCACTGGCCGACGCCTACGCCCTGCAGCGCAACCGCTCGCTGTTGATCACGATCGAGCCGTGGACCTGGTCGAAGGACTGGCGCATCACCCCGCCCGAACTGCGTGACGGCATATTGGGCGGCAGGTATGATGCCAATATGCAGGCGATCTGCGGCCTGGTGGGGCAGATGAAAAGCCCGGTGACCATTCGCTGGGCGCAGGAAATGGAAGACAAGAACGGCCGCTTCACCTGGGCCAACTGGGCTCCCAAGGACTGGATCTCCGCTTACAAGCGCGAAGTCGATCTCTGCCGCAAGGCGGCCCCCGCGGCCAAATACATGTGGTCGCCCAAAGGCGAGGAAGGCCTGGAAAAATACTACCCTGGCGACGACTATATCGACGTGATCGGCCTGTCGGTGTTCGGCCTGCAGAAAAAGGACAATGACGAGGCCGGCCGCGACCGTACGTTCGAGGAGATGCTGAAGCCCGGGTATGACCGGGTCGCGGCTTTCAACAAGCCGATCGTGGTGGCGGAACTCGGCTATGTCGGCAAGCAGGACTATGTTTCGAAGTGGCAGGACGATTCACGCAAATCCTATGCGGAGTTCCCGGCGCTGACATCGGTTGTCTACTTCAACCAGAAGGAAGTCTGGCCGTGGCTGGGGGGCTATGGTCTGCCCGATTGGAGGGTGACCCAGCACGTCCTGCCGTAGACGCATCGTTACGATGCGTCCCGACACGAACGGGATGGATCTCCATCTTTCTTGTTTGATTGGCATCATGCCGGAGCGGTGTTTCGGCATGATGGTGAGGCGTGGCGTGAATCAGTCCGTGGAGTAGTTCCGTGAAACGAGTGCTGGGTAATTGTCTCGGAGCGGCATTCGCCTGCTCCGTTCTTCTTCTTGGCTTACAGGTCCCTGCGACAGCCAAGACTGCGGCCAAAATCGCCGAGCAGGCGCAAAAGGGCGTCGTGGTGCCCGACGAAGGCGTCTACCAGATCTATCGGAACCGTTCGTGGATGTGGGGCAATCACGGGGCCGCATACTTTGCCGTCAGCAAGCGGCAATTCAACGCCTGGTCGACGGAAAAGGGCCAGCCGAGCTATGGCGACGGGATATGGTTCATCCCCGGCGGCGGCAAGTTGTGCTACCGCGCGAAATGGCACGGCTCCTGGGGCGTGAAAGGCTCCATGACCTGCTTCGAGCATCGCCAGACCGGCAAGGCGATCTACAAGCGCAAATCGCCCGACGGCGAATGGTACGTTTTCAGGAGCCAGCATCGGAACCGGTCGGACGAGTCGTCGAAATTGAAGTACGGCGACTACGTCACCAGGAAACAGAACCGGATCAAGGCAAGGCTCTAGAACTGTCACCCGCAACAGTCGCCGGGCTGGAGATGTTCATCGTTTCAGGGAAACGCCGAACGGCTCCGGTCCTTCGCTCTTGCGCAATTCCCACGGAGAGCGCCACGCGCTTTTTCCCGGGATAGGCGCACACTTTTCCCGGAATAGCTCTACGCCTTGCGCTCCCACCGGCGGTCAGAGTTCTGCTGCCAGTAGGTCACCGCGTGGCCAGCGTCCTTCATCGTCTTCCAATGCGACCGGGCCATCTCGACCTGTGCCGCGTCATGGCCATCGAACAGGAACACCGCACGCTCGTAGCCGGCAAGGTCGGGCGGCGCCGCGCCGTCGACCAGGAACCTGATCTTGGCTTCGTTGGGATTGCCGTCACCCGTGGTCAACAGGATTGGCTGTTCGCCGGGATATGCCTCGCGATCGGTCGCATGCGCCAGGAAGGAATCATCGCGAAAGGTCCACAGATGCTGGTCGAGCGCGTCGCGCCGCTCTTCGGTGCCGGTCTGCACCACGGCGCGCCAGCCGCGATCGACGCTGCGCTCGAGCAGGCCCGGCAGCGCATCCTCCAGCGTCGATTCGGTCAGATGGTAGAACAGCACATCGGCCATGGATGAACGTCAGCCCTCGTAGTGATCACGCACCAGCCGGTCCAGCAGCCGAACGCCGAAACCCGAACCCCAGGACTGGTTGATCTCGTTCAACGGCGAGCCCATCGCGGTCCCGGCAATGTCGAGATGCGCCCAGGGCGTGTCCTTGACGAAGCGCTGCAGGAACTGCGCGGCGATGATGGCGCCGCCATAGCGGCCGCCAATGTTCTTCATGTCGGCGTTCTTGGAATCGATCAGCTTGTCGTATTCTGCGCCGAGCGGCATGCGCCAGAGCCGTTCCTGCGTTGACTGTCCGGCCGCGGTCAGCCTTTGTGCCAGCTCGTCATTGTTGGAGAACAGGCCGGCATAATGCAGGCCGAGCGCGACCATGACGGCGCCGGTCAGCGTTGCCAGGTTGACCATGAATTTAGGCTGGAAGCGATCGTTGCAGTACCACAGAGCATCGGCCAGAACGAGGCGCCCCTCCGCGTCGGTGTTGAGCACCTCGATGGTCTGTCCCGACATCGAGGTGACGATGTCGCCGGGACGCTGGGCATGACCGTCGACCGCGTTTTCGACAAGGCCGATGATGCCGACGACATTGGCCTTGGCCTTGCGCGCGGCGAGCGCGTGCATCAACCCGGTCACGGCGGCGGCGCCGCCCATGTCGCCCTTCATGTCCTCCATGCCCGACGCCGGCTTGATCGAATTGCCGCCGGTGTCGAACGTGACGCCTTTGCCGACGAAGGCGACCGGACTGTCCTTGGCCTTGCCGCCATTCCATTGCATGACCGCCATGCGGGCGCCTCGGGGCGAGCCTTGCGCGACGCCGAGCAGCGAGCCCATGCCGAGCTTCTTCATCTCCTTCTCTGTCAGGATCTCGACCTTGACGCCGAGCGCCTCGAGTTCCTTGGCGCGGGCGGCGAATTCGACGGGTCCCAGCACGTTTGCCGGTTCGTTGACGAGATCGCGCGCCAGAAGCACGCCGTCGACCACCGCCTCGACTTCGGCGAAAGCCTTTTTCGCACCTGCCGGGTCGGCGGTATGGATGGTCACCTTGACCGGCTTTTTCGGTTCGGCTTTGCCGCCCCCCTGGCCATCGTCCTTATCCTTCCTGGTCTTGTACTTGTCGAAGGAATAGCCGCGCAGAAGAATGCCCGCCGCGAGGTTCGCGGCGTCCTTGCCATCGGGCGAGGCGCCGGCCAGATCGAGGACCACGGCCACGTCGGTGGCCTTGCGCAGCGATGCCGCGATGGTGCCGCCGAGCTTCAGCCAGGCATATTCGTCGAGCCCCGACACCTTGCCGGTGCCAACCGCGACCAATCTATCGAGCGATGTTGCTTCCGGGGCCAGGATTTCGACAATGCCAGCGAATTTGCCGGTAAACTCGGCGACCGGGAAAGCGCGATCCAGCGTCTTGCCCGGATCGTAAGCCCTGGCGGCATCGCTCAAGCCGCCCTCATCCGCCGACAGCACGAAGACCGTGCCCTTCCTGCTCGCCGCCGTCTGGGGCGCGGCGAATTTTGCAAAGGCGATCGATGGTCTCGGATTCATCATGTCCTGCTTTCGGAGAGTGCGCGATGATGCGCGAAGCGGTTTGAAGCGATCCGCGACATTTGGTCGTTTTCCGGCATTTGGCAAGACTTTGCCAAAATGGCTACCCATATGAGACATGGAATCGATGGCGATTCGTCGCGGAACGGCTCCGCTTCATGCCGCAACCTGTTGTTAACCATCGATGTTCGTCCTTTCTTATCCATTGCCGCCGACACTCCGACCTGCTGCGGCACGCGACGTGGGACGGGAACCTAATCGCCTGCCTGATGGAGCCCAACGGAGCCAGTTGTGCGGGCGTCGCCGGACAGCTACCCTTGACGTGGTGGCATGATGCCGTTCGAGAAAATCGAGTAAAGCCTTCATGAAGGTCGTTGAACGCTACATCATGCGCCGCGCTTTCGTGGTCTTCCTGGCGGCGCTGGTCTGGACGCTGGCCATCGTGTGGACGACGCAGGTGCTGGCCAAGATCAATCTGGTCACCGACAGCGGCCAGTCGGCTTTGACCTTCTTCGAGGTCGCCTCGCTCATTCTCCCCTCCATCATTCCGATCGTCGTGCCCTTCGCGCTGGTGGTGGCGGTCGCCCAGACACTGAGTGTGATGAATTCGGATTCGGAACTCGCGGTGGTCAATGCATCGGGTGCCTCGCGCTGGACCATTGTGCGGCCGATCATGCTGCTGGCGCTTGCCGCCAGCGTCTTTTCGTTCGCCGTGGACAACGGCATCGACCCCTATGCGCGACAGAAGAACCGCGCCCTGGTGGCGGAGTCGCGCGCCGACCTTTTGTCGCTGATCATCCAGGAAGGTACCTTCCGGAAAATAGAGGACGGACTGTTCCTGCAGATTGGCGAGCGGCTGCCCGACAACCGGCTGGGTGGCATCTTCGTCGCCGATTCGCGCGAAGAGGGCGTCAATCTGGTCTATTACGCCAAAAACGGCAGCATCATCGAGCGCGGCGGCGAAAAGGTCCTGATGATGAATGACGGCGTCATTCATCGCAAAACGCTGACGGGCGACCTCAGTGTCATCCGGTTCACGTCCTATGCCTTCGACATGTCGGCCTTCATGTCGGCGGCCAACCAGGTGACGCTCCTGCCGAAGGACCAGACAACCCAATACCTGCTCAATCCGAGCCCCAACGACAAGTACTATCAACAAAGTCCCCAGGAGTACCGGGCCGAGATCGACCAGCGGTTTTCGGAATGGACATACTCCATGGTGTTCGCGCTGATCGCACTCGCGGTGGCGGGAGACGCGCGTTCGCATCGCGAGGCGCGCGTCAATCCGCTGATCACGGCCATCGCGATATCGCTGTTCGTGCGCTGGCTGGGCTTCTTCGCCGCGAGCAAGGCCGACGAGGTTCCGCAATATTCCTATGTGGTCTATGGCGTGCCGATCGTCGCGTCCGCGGTGGCGATCTGGTTCATCATGTCGAACCGGACCATGGAACTGCCGGTTGCCTGGGCGGACTGGATGACCAACCTGGCCAGCCGCGTCGGTGAAAGCTGGAACGCCCTCAAGTTGCGTCTATCCAGGCGCGGCACCTCGGGCCAGGGGGTCGGCTGATGGGCTGGACGCTGGGCCGCTATTTCTTCTTCCGCTACGTGGCGATCACGATCTGGTTCTTCCTGGGCCTTCTGGCGCTGGTATTCCTGATCGATTTCACCGAACTGTCCGGCCGCACCACCGGCCTGCCGGGGTTCACCTATGGCACGGCGATGGCCATTTCGGGCCTTCGAATGCCCATGATCATGCTGCAGACGGTGCCGTTTGTCGGCTTGTTCTCGGCAATGGCGACGCTGGTTTCGCTCAACCGACGTTACGAACTTGTCATCGCGCGGTCCGCGGGGGTTTCCGCCTGGCAGTTCCTCTTGCCATGCTGCATCGGCGCACTGCTGTTCGGCGCCGTGTCGGTCGGAATCATCAACCCGCTCGCCGCGCACGCCTTCTCCTTGTCCGAACAGATCGAGACCCAGCTGCGCTCCGGCAAATCCAACACGGTTTCGGCCGATGCCGCGCCCTGGATTCGCCAGAAGACCAGCTCCGGCGACACGATCATCGGCGCGCGGGCCATCCTCGACCAGGGGCTGGAGATGGCCGACGCCGTCTTTTTCATCCTCGACCAGCAAGGCAATATCGTCGAGCGCAAGGATGCGGCGCGCGCTTACCTGCGCGACGGCTATTGGGAATTGCAGGATGTGAAGACCTTCAGAAACGGCACCATCCAGCCCATGGCGAGCGATCGCGTGCCGACCAACCTGAAGCCGGAATTCGTGCAGGAGCGGTTGGCGCGCCCTGAGACAATTCCTTTCTACGACCTACCCGGAAAAATCGAGGTTGCCCGTTCCTTCGGCCTCAAGGCAAATGCCTTTGCCATGCAGTTTGATTCGCTGGTGGCGTTGCCATTCCTGCTCGTCGCCATGACGCTGATTGCGGCAACAGTTTCAATGCGATTTGCGCGGATGGGGCAGTCGGGAACGATGATTCTGGGTGGCGTCGTTGCCGGCTTTCTGCTTTATGTCGTTTCGGTGCTGGTGAAGGCATTCGGCGTGGCGGGGTTCGTGCCGACCGCCATAGCCGCCTGGGTGCCGGTCGTGGTAGCTATGTTCTTCGGGGTGACTTTCCTGCTATACAAGGAAGACGGCTAGTGAGGGAGGCGTTTTTGCCCAGCAACAGGCAGGCCCGTTTGGCGCGCCTCTATGCGGCGAGCGCCTTGGCTTGCCTGGTCGCCTGCGGCGTCTCGTTGCCAGCCTTCGCGCAGGAGGTCGGCCAGTTGGCGACCACGGTTCCGTCCGGCTCGCAGATGCTGCTGGCCGCCGACACGCTGGAGTACAACAACGATAACCAGACCGTGACCGCCGTCGGCGGCGTGCAGATCGACTATGGCGGCAACCGCCTCGTCGCCCAGAAGGTCGTCTACAACCGCAACACCAAGCGGATGGTTGCCAGCGGCAACGTCGAAATCGTCAACAGCGACGGCACCAAGATCAATTCGCAGCACATCGACATCACCGACGATTTCGCCGACGGTTTCGTCAACGCGCTACGCGTGGAAACTGTCGACAAGGCCTATTTCGCCGCCGAAAGCGCCGAACGCATGGGCGGCGTGCTGACCACCTTCCATAATGGCGTCTACACCGCCTGCGAACCTTGCGAGGACAAGCCTGACAAGGCGCCGACATGGCGGGTCAAGGCCAGGAAGATCATCTGGAACGGTGAGAAGAAGACGGTTCGCTTCGAGAATGCGAATTTCGAGTTCTTCGGCTTTCCGCTCGCCTACCTGCCGGCGTTCGAGATCGCCGACCCGACGGTGAAACGCAAGAGCGGCTTCCTGATCCCGAGCATCGGCTACAACAGCCATCTGGGGTACAGCGTCAAGGTTCCCTATTATTTCGCCCTTTCGCCGACATATGACCTGACGGTGACGGGCAGCGGCTACACCAAGCAAGGCTTCCTCGGCGAAGCCGAATGGCGCCAGCGCTTCAACAATGGCGAATACACTTTCAAGATCGCCGGCATTCAGCAGCAGGATCCGGACGCCTTCATCGACAGCGGCGCATTCCCCTCGACCGCTGGCCACAATATCGATTCCGGCGCGGTGGGCGATCCGAACAAGTTCCGCGGCATGATGGGCACGCAAGGGCAGTTCGCGATCAACGAACGCTGGAATTTCGGCTGGGACGTGTTGCTGCAGACCGACAAGAACTTCTCGAATACCTACAACATCGCCAAGTACAATTCATACGTCCACCAGTCCTCGGTCTATCTGACCGGTCTCAACGACCGTAATTATTTCGACGTGCGCGCCATGCATTTCGAAGTCCAGGAAGATGCGCCCAACGACAATCCCGCGGCGCGAAGCGGCCAGCAGCCCTGGGTGCTGCCCTCGCTCGACTATGCCTATATCCCCGACACGTCGGTTGCCGGCGGCCAGTTGTCGCTCAACGTCAATACACGCGTCATCCGCCGCGAAGATCTCGACGAGGCTTTCAACACGCCATACGACTCTTCCACGCTTGCGCAGCGCGTGCGCGGTATCGAAGGCGAGTCCGGCCGCCTCACCGCCGAGGCCGAGTGGAAACGGAGCTTCGTCACCGATGACGGGCTGGTTTTGACACCGCTGCTGGCATTCCAGGGCGATGTCGACTACGTCCGCGCTTCATCGAATTCGCTCGCTGCCATTCAGGAGATGGCCGCCAACCCTGTGATAAATACCAACGAAGACATGCGCTCGTCCTTTGCCCGCTACATGGCGACCGCCGGGCTGGAGATGAGCTGGCCGCTGCTGTTTTCCATGGCCAGCGGATCGAGCCATGTTTTCGAGCCGATGGCGCAGGTGTTCCTGCGTCCGAACGAACAATATGTCGGCGGCCTCTCCGTTCCGAACGAAGACGCGCAGAGCATGGTCTTCGACGCGACCACGCTGTTCGAACGCGACAAGTTCTCCGGTTATGACCGCATCGAGGGCGGCTCGCGCGCCAATGTCGGCATGCGTTATTCCGGCTCCTACATCAATGGCTGGGGCACCAATGCGATCTTCGGCCAATCCTATCAGATCGGCGGCGAAAACTCCTTCGCGGCACCCGATCTGGTCAATGTCGGCGCAAATTCAGGCCTGGAGACCACCAAGTCCGACTATGTCGGCCTGTTTGGGATCACCAGCCCGAATGGATTCGCTGCCTCGGTCAGCGGTCGGTTCGACGAACAGAGCTTCGAGGTCCGCCGCGCCGAGCTGAAAGCCGCCTATTCCGGCCTGCCGGTGTCGTTGAGCGCCAAATATGCCTTCATCCAGGCCCAGCCGCTCTATGGCTTCACGACCGACCGTCACGAGGTCACGCTCGGCGCATCGACGCATCTCGCCGAGAACTGGCGCGTGTTCGGGACAGGAACCTACGATTTGCAGGAGAGCCTGCTGGTCAAGGACGGTGTAGGCTTCGCCTACAACGATTCCTGCTTCACCTATCTGATGACGTACTCGCAGTCGCGTGACCTCAACACCAGGGAAGTGACGCAGAGCATCGGCTTCAACCTGTCGTTCCGCACCCTCGGCGACTTCGGTTCGTCGAGCAACGGAGTCGACACCATCCAATAAGCGGCGACATCGTTTTGCCGCATAGGGCTGGCACGGATTCGCGCATCCGGAAGGGGACGGAGTCGGGCGGAGCCGGGATAGAATTGGGATGCCAAGGATGAGGAAATACCTCTTTTCAGCAGGGTTCGCGTTGCTTGTGGCGGCGACATCCGTGTCGATGACCGTCATGACGCCGCCGGCTTTCGCCAGCGAGATCAAATACGTCGTCAACGACATACCGGTCACCAGTGGTGATATCGCCCATCGTGCCGCCTTCCTGAAGCTGCAGCGCAAGAAGGGCGATGCCGCCCAGGAAATGATCGACCAGACGCTGCGCCTCGCCGAGGCCAAGCGGCTTGGCATCCGCATTAGCGATGCCCAGGTCGAGGCCGCCTATCAGCGCTTTGCCACCAACAACAAGATGCAGCTCGGCCAGCTCGACGGCGTCATGGAAAAATCCGGCGTCGGCAAGGATCATTTCAAGGAATTCATTCGCGCCCAGATGGCATGGAACCAGGCGCTCAGCGCGCGTTACCGTTCCGGCGAAGGTGGCAGCGTGACCGAACAGGACGCGGTCAGGCGCATGCTCGACAAGGGCGGCGCCAAGCCGAGTGCCATGGAATACATGCTGCAGCAGGTCATCTTCGTCGTGCCGGCGGCCGAACGCAGCGCGACGCTGGCCAAACGCAAGCGCGAGGCCGACGCCATGCGCGCCCGCTTCAACGGCTGCAATACGACGCGCGAATTCGCCAAGGGCCTGATCGACGTCACCGTTCGTGATCTCGGCCGGGTTCTGGCGCCGCAATTGCCGCCTGACTGGGCCGAGCAGATCAAGGCGACCAAGGTCGGTGGCGCCACCGTCACGCGCGAGACCGAACGCGGCGTCGAATTCATCGGCATCTGCTCGTCGCGCGAAGTGTCCGACGACAAGACCGCCCAGATGGTGTTCCAGAGCGAAGGCTCCAGCGACAAGGCCGCCGACGACCTCAGCAAGAAATATGTCGATGAGCTGAAGGCGAAAGCCCGCATCGTCAAGCGCTGACGTGAGGAGCGCGATGACCGCGCTGGCGTTGAGCGTCGGCGATCCATCCGGTATCGGCCCTGAAATAGCCATTGCCGCCTTTCTGGCGCGACAGGCCATTGGCTTGCCCGCCTTCTACCTGCTGGCCGACCCGGCCGTGATCGCCTCGCGGGCGCGTCATCTCGGTATTTCGCTGGCTATCCAGGAGGTGACCCCGGCGCAGGCGACAGAGGCCTTTGGCAGCGCCTTGCCGATCGTTCCCCTGACGGCGCGCTTCATCGATAGCCCCGGCCGGCCCGACCCAGCCAATGCAGCCGGCACCCTCGAGGCCATCGACCGCGCGGTCGCGGCCTGCCTTACCGGCGAGGCCGCGGCCGTGGTGACCTGTCCGATTGCCAAGAAACCGCTTTATGATGCCGGCTTCCGCTTCCCCGGTCATACCGAATATCTGGCGCATCTGGCTGCCCGGCACGGCGGCGTCGAGGCGATGCCGGTGATGATGCTGGCAGGGCCTGAGCTGCGCACGGTTCCCGTCACCATCCACATCGCGCTCGCCGAGGTGCCGAAGGCCCTGACGACGGAATTGATCGTCGCGACCGCACGCATCACCGCGGCCGACCTTGCCGGCCGCTTCGGCATCGCCAGGCCACGCCTCGCCATTGCCGGCCTCAATCCACATGCCGGCGAAGGTGGCTCCATGGGCCTGGAAGACGAGCGTATCGTGCGGCCGGCGGTCGACATCCTGCGCGCTGAAGGCATCGATGCTTTCGGCCCCCTGTCCGCCGACACGCTGTTCCACGCCCGGGCGCGGGCAGGCTACGACGCCGCATTGTGCATGTATCACGACCAGGCCCTGATCCCGGCCAAAACGCTGGCCTTCGACGAGGCGGTCAACGTCACGCTGGGCCTGCCCTTCATCCGCACCTCGCCCGACCATGGCACCGCCTTCGACATCGCCGGCAAGGGCGTGGCGCGACCAGACAGCCTGATCGCGGCACTGAAGCTTGCCAGAAAGCTCGCTGACGTCGACGCAAAGGCCGTCGCCGCATGAGCGCTTCCGCTTCCGGTCCTCGCGCATGAGCTTCGATGGGCTGCCGCCGCTGCGGGACGTCATCGAGCGCCACGGGCTGCAGGCGAAAAAGGCGCTCGGCCAGAACTTCCTGCTTGATCTCAATTTGACAGGCAAGATCGCACGCAGCGCCGGCGACCTGACGAATGCCACGGTAATTGAAGTCGGGCCCGGGCCTGGAGGGTTGACGAGGGCGCTGCTGTCCAACGGCGCCCGCCGGGTCGTCGCCATCGAGCGCGACGAACGCTGCCTGGCGGCGCTTGCCGAAGTCTCCGCTCATTACCCCGACCGGCTGCAGGTGATTTCAGGAGACGCGCTGAAGACCGACTTCGCCGCCCTCGCCTCGGAGGCTGCTGGAGACGGTGGCAAGGTCCGGATCGTGGCCAATCTGCCCTACAACATCGGCACGGAACTGCTGGTCCGATGGCTGACGGTCGTGGACTGGCCGCCCTTCTACGCCTCGATGACGCTGATGTTTCAGCGTGAGGTCGCCCAGCGGATCGTGGCGGCACCCGGCAGCGATGCCTATGGCAGGCTCGGCGTGCTCGCCGGCTGGCGCACGCAGGCCAGGATCGCCTTCGACGTACCGCCCCAGGCTTTCACGCCGCCACCCAAGGTCACCTCTTCGGTGGTACATCTGGAGCCGCGCGCGACACCCCTGCCCGCCGATGTGAGGAAACTAGGCCGGGTGACGGAAGCCGCCTTCGGCCAGCGCCGAAAGATGCTGCGGCAGAGCGTGAAAAGCCTCGGCGGCGAGGCCTTGCTCGAACGAGCGGAAATCGATCCGACGCGACGCGCCGAAACACTCAGCGTCGAGGAGTTCGTACGGCTGACCAATGCGGTGTAACTTCTCTCCGTTTACGGTGAGAGGATGGCGGCAGGCGGCACGAACCAACGAAGGAACGGCGCCGCCCCTCATCCGGCCCTTCGGGCCACCTTCTGCCCGTGAACGGGGAGAAGGAAGGAGAGGCGCTTACGCCGTCTTCTCGTCCAGCAATCCCGAGACGAAGTCGAAGAGACCGGGCCGGCGGTCGCGCCGCAGCCGCTCGGCCACGACGATGCCGCGCACCTCGGCGAAGGCACGGTCGAGATCGTCATTGACGATGACGAAGTCATATTCCTTCCAGTGCTCGATCTCGTTGCGGGCGTTCTTGAGCCGCGTCTCGATCACCGCTTCCTGGTCCTCGGCGCGGCGCTTCAGCCGTGCCTTCAATTCCTTCATCGATGGCGGTAGGATGAAGATCGAGACGATGTCGGCGCGCATCTTCTCCTTGAGCTGCTGAGCGCCCTGCCAGTCGATGTCGAACAGCATGTCGCGGCCTTGCGCCAGCGCCAGTTCAGCCGGCTCGCGCGGTGTCGCGTAGCAATTGCCGTGCACCTGCGCCCATTCGAGCAGCGCGTCGGAATCGCGCAGCCGCTCGAAGTCGCGCATCGTGCGGAAGTGATAATGGACGCCCTCGATCTCCGAACCGCGTCGCGGCCTCGTGGTGACCGAGACCGAGAGTTCGAGGCTGGAGTCGCTTTCCAGAAGATTGCGCGCGATCGTCGACTTGCCGGCACCCGAGGGCGACGACAGGACGAGCATCAACCCCCGGCGGCGGATGCGGGATCCCAAATCCCTGGCAACCATCGGTTCCTTGGCAACCATCGGCTACTCCAGATTCTGGACCTGTTCACGAAACTGGTCGACCACGGCCTTCAATTCCAGCCCGATCGCCGTGACGGCCGCGGCATTCGACTTGGAACACAGCGTATTTGATTCGCGGTTAAATTCCTGTGCCAGAAAATCAAGCTTGCGGCCGACGGCGCCGCCGCCCTGAAGCAAGGCCCGGCCAGACGCGACATGCGTTTTCAGCCGGTCGATCTCTTCGCGAATATCGGCCTTGGTGGCGAGGAACGCCGCCTCCATGTGCAGCCGGCTCGCATCCAGATTGGCGGATGCATCCATCAGCAGCCTGACCTGCTCGGCGATGCGTTCGCGGATCGCCGCCGCATCGCGTGACGGGTCCGCTTCCGCGCGCAGGGTCAGTGTCTCGATGGTGTCGATATGACCGGACAAGAGCAAGGAAAGTGCCGCGCCTTCTCCTTGCCGAGCCTGTTCCAGTCCGCTCAGCGCCACATCGAGCGCGGCCATGATGGCGGTGTCGAGCGCGGCTCGCGCCTCTTCGGTTTCGACGGTTTCGGGAACGTCGAGCACGCCACGCAGCGACAGCAACCCGTCAGCCGTCGCGGGCGCGGCGCCGAACTGTTCCTGCAACCGCTTGGCCAGACCGGCGAGGTCTTTCAGAAAAGCCTCGTTGACGACAGGTTGCGCCTGCGCGCCGGCCGCGCGGCCGATGGTCAGCGTCGCCTGGAAATTGCCGCGGGCGAAACGCTTCTGCAGCGTTTGCCTGACCACGGGCTCCAACCGCTCGAACCCCTGAGGCAGCCGCAGCCGCACCTCGACGCTCTTGCCATTGACGGATTTGACTTCCCAGGCGATCGAGGTGCCGTCATGCTCGGCGACGGCCCGCGCGAAACCCGTCATGCTCTGCAAATTCATGTCGCCCGCACATTCCTGGCGCCTCACCCCGACACCGGTTTTCCGGAGGGGCTAGCGCGGCTTAAAATGACCACGCCGCGAATGCGTCGAAATCGGACGCCTGGCGTTCTTTCAAATGTCAGGCCGCCGCCTTTCAGGCAACGCCTTTCTTCACTTATTGAGCCGCGCCCGCATCACCGCCGGCGTCGCCGTCGGCGCCATCGTCGGCGGGCTTGTCGGCGGCAGGCTTGTCGGTGCCGCCGCTGGTGCCGGCGGCAGCGGCGGCCTTGGCTGCGTCATCGGCCTGCTTCTTCTGCAGCGCCCGATAGCGGGCGACGTTCTCATTGTGCTCGTCCAGGGTCGCGGCGAAGACGTGACCGCCCGTGCCGTCGGCGACGAAATAGAGATCGTCGGTCTTCGATGGATTGGCCACGGCCTCGAGGGCCGCGCGGCCCGGATTGGCGATGGGCGTCGGCGGCAAGCCGCTGATCACATAGGTGTTGTAGGGCGTCTGCTTCTGGATGTCGGACTGGTAGATCGGACGGTCCGCCGGTTTGCCCTTGCCGCCAAACAGACCGTAAATGATGGTCGGATCGGACTGCAGGCGCATGCCCTTGGCCAATCGGTTCAGGAAGACGGCGGCCACGCGCGAGCGTTCATCACCCTTGCCGGTTTCCTTCTCGACGATCGAGGCCAGGGTGACAAAGTCCTCGACGCTGGCCAGGGGCAGATCCGGCGCGCGCCTCTGCCACACCTCATCGACCAGTTTCTTCTGATCGGCGAGCAGCTTGTCGACCATCTGCTGACGCGTCGCGCCACGCGTGAAACGAAGCGTATCGGTGGCAAGGCTGCCCTCCGGAGGCGTCTTCGCCGGCATTTCGCCACTCAGGGCGGGTTCTTCGGCGATGCGCTGCAAGGCCTGCTCGACCGTTAGTCCCTCCGGAATGGTCAGCGAATACATCACCGACTTGCCACTCTTCAGGAGTTCCATGATGTCGCGCATGGAGGCTTTGGGCTTGATCTCGTATTCACCGGCCTTGAGCGCGGAATCGTTGCCGAAGGCACGGACGCCGAGGCGGAAAATGCGGGCGTCGCTGATCAGTCCGCGGCGCTCGAGCTGGTCGGCGATGTCCTGCACGCCGGTGTTGGGCTTGACGAGGAAGGTGTCGCCATTGGCCGAGGGGCCGGGTTCGGTGAATTCCTGCTTGCCGAAATAGACGGCCACGCCCGCCGCAAGAACCATCAGCATCACCGACGAGATGACGAAGTTCATGAACACGACGATCTGGCTACGCGAGGCGCGCGACCGTTTCGGCGGCGGCGTTCCAACCTCCGGCCGCAACGCCTCACTCGCTGTCTTCGGCACGATCGGCCCGGTATTCGCCGTCCCTTGCCCGAATTCTCCGTTGCCCGCCGGATTTGTATTCATTTCGCCCTACCGTTCGATCTCTCAACGAATCCCCCGCGGCAGAGTAGGGGCGAATATGGCAAAATTGACGACACGCCAAAGCATCGCCCGGCAGCCGGATTTTCAGCCATCATACCGCTGGAAGACGAGCGAAGCGTTGGTGCCGCCGAAGCCGAAGGAATTCGACAGCGCCACGTCGATCTGGCGCGCGCGTGGCTTGTTAGGGACCAGGTCGATCGCGGTTTCGCGCTCGGGATTGTCGAGGTTGATGGTAGCCGGTGCGATATTGTCCCGGATGGCGAGGATCGAAAAGATCGCTTCGGCCGCGCCCGCCGCGCCCAGCAAATGGCCGATCGACGACTTGGTCGACGACATCGAGATCTTCGACGCCGCATTGCCGACCAGCCGCTCGACGGCACCGAGTTCGATCGTATCGGCCATGGTCGAGGTGCCATGCGCATTGATGTAGTCGACATCGGCCGGCGTAAGCTTTGCCCGGTTCAACGCGGCCGTCATGCAACGGAAAGCGCCGTCGCCGTCCTCGGCGGGGGCGGTGATGTGATAGGCATCGCCGGTGAGACCGTAGCCGGTCACCTCGGCGTAAATCTTCGCACCGCGTGCCTTGGCATGCTCCAATTCCTCGAGCACCACCACGCCGGCGCCCTCGCCCATGACGAAGCCGTCGCGGTCGCGGTCGTAGGGCCGCGAGGCTGTTTGCGGGGTGTCGTTGCGCTCGGTCGAGAGCGCCCGGCAGGCGGCGAAGCCCGCCAGCGAAAGCCGGGTCACCGGCGATTCCGCGCCACCGGCCAGCATTACGTCGGCATCGCCAAAGATGATCAGCCGGGCGGCGTCGCCAATGGCGTGCGCGCCGGTCGAACAGGCGGTGACGACGGCGTGGTTGGGGCCTTTCAGCCCATGCCGGATCGACACCTGGCCGGAGACCAGATTGATGATGTTTCCGGGAATGAAGAACGGGCTGATGCGGCGCGGGCCGCGTTCCTTGAGGATGATCGCGTTCTCGGCAATGCCCTCGAGGCCGCCGATGCCGGAGCCGATCAGCACACCGGTGGCACAACGCTCATCCTCGGTCGAAGGCTGCCAGCCGGAATCCTTCAGCGCTTCATCGGCGGCCGCGATCCCGTACAGGATGAAGTCGCCGATCTTGCGAAGTTCCTTCGGCTCGAGAATGGCTTCGGGATTGAGCGTGCCGTTGGAACCGTCGCCACGCGGAATGACGTGGGCGATCTTGCAGGCAAGATCGTCCACCTCGAACTCGGTGACGCGCTTGGCGGCGCTGCGACCAGTCAGCAGTTCCTTCCAGCCGTGCTCGAAGCCCATGCCGAACGGCGAAACCAGGCCAAGGCCCGTGACGACGACACGCCTCATCGCAGGTCCTCCCCGGTAGTGACTGCGGAAAGCGTCAGGCGGAAGCCTTGTCGATGTACTTCACGGCATCGCCGACCGTCAGGATGGTCTCGGCCGCGTCATCGGGAATCTCGACGCCGAATTCTTCTTCGAACGCCATGACGAGTTCAACCGTGTCGAGGCTGTCAGCGCCCAGATCATCGATGAAGCTCGCCTGCTCCGTCACTTTGTCGGCATCGACGCCCAGGTGCTCGATGACGATCTTCTTGACGCGCTCTGCGGTGTCACTCATTTGGGGCATCCTCGTCTTTTGTTTGTCTGTCTTCGTTAGCGGGCGGAATGCCGCTAATCAAGCTGAAAGATGGTCCTGCCGGAAACGCAACGGCCACGAACCGGTTTTTGCCCGAACCGCCGGGTTGCGGGCCGCATTACACGAAAAATAGCTGAGGTCCAAGCCGAAATGGTGGGTTTTCACAGCGCCGCGGTGTTGCCCCCGGAGCCTCGCTCAGATCATCGCCATACCGCCATTCACGTGAATGGTCTGCCCCGTCACATAGGCGGCCTCGTTCGAAGCCAGGTAGGCAACGGCGGACGCCACTTCGGCACTGGTGCCCATGCGCTTGGTGGGGATCGCCGCCATGATCGCCTCTTTCTGCTTGTCGTTGAGCTTGTCGGTCATGGCCGATTCGATGAAGCCCGGAGCGACGCAGTTGACGGTGATGTTGCGGGTGGCGATCTCCTGCGCCAGCGATTTGGAAAAGCCGATCATGCCCGCCTTGGAAGCGCAGTAATTCGCTTGGCCGGGATTGCCGGTCACGCCGACCACCGAGGTGATGTTGATGATGCGGCCATGGCGGCGACGCATCATCGGATGGGTCAGTTCACGGGTCAGCCGGAAAGCGGCGGTGAGATTGACCTCCAGCACGCTATCCCAGTCGGCGTCCGACATGCGCACGAACAGGCCGTCCTTGGTGATGCCGGCATTGTTGACGAGGATGTCGACGCCCTCGAGATCGGCCTCCGCCTTCTGGCCGAGCGCCTTGACCTCGTCGCGGTCGGACAAATTGGCCGGGAACAGCTTGACCCGGTCGCCCAGTTCGGCGGCCAGCGTCTCCAGTTTCTCGACCCGCGTGCCGTGCAAGCCGACGATCGCGCCCTGCGCATGCAGCACCCTGGCGATCGCCTCGCCGATGCCCCCCGACGCGCCGGTAACGAGTGCCTTGCGGCCGGTCAGTTCGAACATGTCCTATCCTCTTCTCAAATCGTGCGGCGGATTGGTCCGCTCATCTGTAGACGTCGCCGCGATGACTGACCTACCGTTACCACCAGAATGACGACCCGCTGGTCCTGCACATCGCAGATAACCCGGTAATCCCCAACCCGATATCTCCAAAAAGTAGCCAGCGGACCCTTCAGCGGTTTGCCTGCCTCACGTGGATTGTCGAGCACCGCGATGCGGTTTTCTATGAAGTCTCGAATGCGATGACGCGTTTGCGGATCCAGTTTTTCGACAAATTTTCGCGCCGAACGAGCGTATTCAAGCGTCCAGGCCACGCCAGAAATCCTCGCCGGTCACTACATCTTCTTCACCGCGCTTGATCCGCTCCAGCACTTCGGCGGCGAGATAGTAGTCCTCCATCTCCTCGATACCACGTTCAATGAGTTCGCGCAGATAGTAGGCCTTGCTGCGGCCGGTTCTGGCCGCAAGAAAGTCCAGACGCTCCTCAATCTCGGGAGCCAGTCGTATCGATGTCGGCATGGCGGCAGCTCCATGAATACATGTATTCATGTACAGCCGCGCTGTCAGGAACACAAGATCAGAACGCGGCCAACGCCGCCTCGACGTCGGCGGCCGTTCCTATGGCGCCGGTGGCGATATCGCGGTTGATGCGCCGCGCCAGACCGGACAGAACCTTCCCCGAGCCGATCTCGTAAAGTGTGGTGACGCCGTTTTGGCCGAACCATTCCACCGTCTCGCGCCAACGCACGCGGCCCGTCACCTGTTCGACCAGGCGCCGGGCGATCTCGTCGGGCTCGCTGGTCGGGGTGACGCTGACGTTCGAAACGACGGGAACGACTGGCGCGGTCTTGGCCACGTCGGCAAGCGCCTCGTGCATGACATTGGCCGCCGGCGCCATCAGCGCCGAATGGAACGGCGCCGACACCTGCAGCATCAGCGCACGCTTGGCGCCCTTTTCGGTGCACAGTTTCGCCGCCAGTTCAACCGCGGCCTTGGCACCTGAAATGACCAGTTGGCCGCCGCCATTGTCGTTGGCGATCTGGCAGACCTTGCCCGCCCCTTGCGCGGCCTCGGCACAGGCGGCTTCGACATCGGCCTGCTCCAGTCCGATGATCGCCGCCATCGCGCCCTCGCCGGCCGGCACGGCTGCCTGCATGGCGTTGCCGCGAATGCGCAACAGCCGCGCGGCATCGGCAATCGAAATGAAGCCGGCGGCGGCGAGCGCCGAATATTCGCCCAGCGAGTGGCCGGCGACATAGGCGACCTTGTCCTTCAGCGAGAGACCGCGCGCTTCCAGCGCCCTGATCGCCGCCAGCGATACCGCCATCAGGGCCGGCTGCGCGTTGGCGGTCAGCGTCAAGGTCTCTTCGGGGCCGTCCCAGATCAACTTCGACAGGTTTTCGCCGAGCGCTTCGTCGACTTCCTGGAAAACCTTGCGTGCCTCTGGAAAGCTATCGGCGAGATCCTTGCCCATGCCGACAGCCTGGCTTCCTTGTCCTGGAAAGGTGAATGCGACGGCCATGCGAGGGCTCCCCAGACTGGTTCTGCTTGCCTGATACTACGAATTTTCCCTGCCTGTGACGCAAGGCAGGCCGCCAAGTCAAGCCACTTCACCCCACCACAAGAGATGCATGCGCGCGCGAGTGCCTGTTCCAAAACGGCTTTTTGGCGATCACACCTGATGAAAACCGCTCACGAATCGTTTGCTGGCTCTTCTTATTTCCGTCACAGGCGCTAGCTTTGCGTGACAATTATATGACAATCGAATGACTGGGTTGTCTTTGGGTGGGAAGTTGAAGTGGCAAAGAGTTTGAAACGTGCCGGCAATGCCGCGCCGCAGTTCCTGGAAGACGATCCGTCCACCGGCTACCTGCCGGGCCGGAAATGGCCGGTCGTCCGTTACGGACTGATCAGCCTGGCGATCGCCGCCGTCCTGGTGTTCGCCATCGAGCTGATCGTGCGCGGTGACGTTGCCGGCACCGTCTCCTTCTTCCTGCAGCCGCTCAAGCCCGGCTGGACCACCATCGTCGTGTTCGCGCTGATCCTGATCGGCCTCGATGCCGTGCTCGGCCGCAGTCATCAGAGCCTGATGATCGTCGCGCCGCTGACCCTGTCGCTGGCCTTTGTCGGCCACCAGAAGTCGCATTATCTCGGCGATCCGCTCTATCCGACCGACTTCCTCTATGCCCGCCAGATCTTCGCCCTGCTGCCGCTCCTGGTGCGAGACCGGCCGATGACCGCGCTCGCCATGGTCGTGGGCATCGTCGCCGGCCTGTCCCTGCTCGTCTACGGCTGGCGGTTATGGCGCCGCAAGGTTCCAGCTCTCAGCCGCAAGGGCCGCCTTGCCCGCCTGACGCTGGCGGTGCCGCTCCTCGCCTTCTTCGTCTCGGTCATGGACTACGCCACCTTCTCGTGGACCAGGGACCGGCTGCAGATCATCCCGATCATGTGGGACCAGAAGGAAAACTACGCCTCCAACGGCTTTGCGCTGGCCTTTGCCCTCAACGTGCCGATGGCGCATGTCTCGGCACCGCCGGGCTATTCCGACAAGGCAATCGAGGCGATCGACAGGCCCGATGTGACCGCCTCGATGCCGGCCCAGAAGCCAGACATCATCATCGTCATGAGCGAATCCTTCTGGGATCCGACCAAGCTGCCCGGCGTCACCATCACCCCCGATCCGATCCCAAATGTGCGGGCGCTCCGCTCGGGCTCGATGTTCTCGCCCGAATTCGGCGGCATGACCGCCAACATCGAATTCGAGGCGCTGACCGGCTTTTCCAATGCTTTCCTGCCGGCCGGCAGCATCCCCTACCAGCAATATGTGCGCACCCCGACGCCGTCGATGGCGACCTTCCTGAAGAGCGAAGGCTATAGGGCACGCGCCATCCACCCCGGCACCAACTGGTTCTGGAACCGTGGCGCGGTCTATGCCGATTTCGGCTTCAACGACTTCAAATCGGAAGAGACGTTGCCGCCCATGGAGAAGCGCGGACCGCTGGCATCGGATGCGGCGATGACCGACGAGATCATCCGCGAAGCCGACGCCAGCGACGACCCGGTATTCTTCTTCGCCGTCAGCCTGCAGAACCATGGCCCGTATGAACCGAACCGCTATTCGAACCCGACCCATTCGGTGCAAGCGCCGATCAGCCAGTGGGCGCGCGACTCGCTGCTCTCCTACGCCGAGGGTTCAGCCGACGCGGACCGCGGCCTCGAGCGGCTGATCGAATGGGCCAAGACGCGCGAGCGGCCAACGATTGTCGCCTTTTTCGGTGACCACCTGCCGCCGCTCGGACCGGTCTATGTCGAGACCGGATTCCTGAAGGACAATGTCGCGCCGCGCAAGGAACCGACGCCGGAAGCCGCCCTCGAACATCACCAGACGCCGCTTGTCATCTGGTCGAACCGCTCCGGTCCGGTCGAGGATGTGGGCGCGGTCAGCCCCGCGTTCCTGCCCTATCACATCCTCACCGCGGCAGGCATCACCCACCCGTACTATACGGGCTTTCTGGGCGAGATGCGGGAGCGCTACCGCGTCGTCGATCGCAACCTGCTGCTCACGCCGGACGGCGCGGCCACGCCCGACTGGTCGCGCCAAAAGGAGATCGATCCGGCGATCCGCGATTTCCGGCTGATCCAGTACGACATGATGTTCGGCAAGCGCCGGGCCGCGCCCGACTTCTTCCCCGAGACGGTCGACAAGGTCGTCGCCCATACGAGTTGAGCGGGGCGCGCAACTCCCTTGTCGGCCCCGCCTTTCGGGACCGGCCGCTCAGTTCGTCAATTGCAGCTTGGAGAACTTGTTGGCGATCTGCAGGAACACGTTCGGCAGCTTGGCTGGATCGTTGACGGCATAATAATCGCTCGGATCGGAAGCGCAGGCGCTGTAAAGCGTGCGGTTGGCGGCGGTGTCGGACTGCAGCACCATCGTGTAAATCTGCACGCCCTGGTTCTTCAACTGCGTGCAGACGCTCTTCGTCCAGCCGTCGACATTGCGGGCCGCCGTCGTCTGATTGTCCGACCCGAAGCGGCCACCCGCCAGATAGCCGTAGGATGTGTAGTCGGACTTCGTCGATTGCTGGCTTGCGCCGTAGACGACGTTCTCACCGTCGGTGAGCAGGAGCACGATCTTGCTGACGCCAGGCGTCTTGAATGGCGCGCCGCCGGTATAGGGCGCGCCGGGCGAGAGCACCCGCATGCCCCAGGACAGCCCCTCCGAGACGTTGGTGCCGGAGCCGTTCCATTCCGTCATCTGGCTCGCCGCCTTACGCAATTTGTCGAAATCGTCGGTCAGGGGAACGACGGGGGTCGGGCAGGAACGGTTGGGACCAACGGTGACGGGAGTTCCCGTCTCGGTGATAAGTTCCTTGGCCGGCGCCACATATTTGGCGACCTGTTCCTTGGTGGCTTTGTCGGGATCGCTGTCGAGGCCGCTGAAGTCGATGCCGAGCCGGTTGTCGCCTTTCTGCTTGTCTAGCTTGACCGTGTCGCTGGCGTCGCTGAGATAGGAATTGTTGTAGTATTTTGCCTCATTGCCATAGGAACTGGACGGCATCTGCGCATCTCCCGGATCATCCGGCGCAAAATAGGGAACGAACAGCGTGTCGGGCTTAGCCGGGTCGGGCGGCGTGTCGGAAATGTTGTAGGCACCGGCCCGCGCCTCCACGCAGCCCTTCCATCCCGTGTCGTTCCATCCGGGCTCGGCCCATCCGGTGTCCTTGAGCTGCCTGAACAGCGCCATGTGGTTCGGGCGCTTGCCGTCGATGACGGGGAAATTGATACCGTTGGTCGAGGATTTGCCGTCCATGTCGATCCAGGACGGATCGAACCCGTCGCCATTTACGTTAACGGCCGTGACGAAGGGAACCAGCGAGGCACGGACCTGGCGCGTCGGCGACTTTGTCGATTCGAGCGTATCCAGCAACGACTTCGTCGCCGTCCTCAGAGCCGTCATGCGAGCGCCAGCCATCGAGCCGGTATTGTCCAGAACCAACACGACTTCGAGCTGGTTATTGGACTCGGCCGCCGAGGCATCGACCACGATGTGCTTGCTCTGGCCAAACAGGAAGGCGAAGTTCAGATTGACGTCGGCCGAGGCGACCGCTTTGGTCTTGATGAAATTGACGCCCCTGTCGACGGTCAGCGTCGCCTGCGCGTTGACGAGTTCGCCATGTCCAGCGATGTTGGCCTGGAAATAGCGGTCGAAAGCATCGGTGCGGGTAATGTCGAGATCGCCAAGATGCGAGGAGGCAAGGTTTGCCGCATCGAGCGCGTTCTGCAGGTTGCTCTTGGCACGCATCATGGTCGAGACATCGGTCGCGAAGGCCACGGCCGACAGAATGGCCGGGAGCCCAACGCGAAATTGCCGCTCTTCGAGCGCCAGAACTTGTTGAGAAGCATCCTTACCCCCGGAAATGCTTGCCGCTATGCGCGGTTGTCCGGGCTTTTGCGCCTTGCATGATGAATCGACCGTTGACGGCGCGGCGCAACCCTGCGCAACCTGACATTGTGGTTAAGGGCCGGTTGCCGGAAAATTGCCGGTGCCTCGCCGGTGCAGACGCTTGATTTTTCCGGCCGCTGCGACATCGGGACCGCCGCTTGCCCTTGCCTTATCGGCGGATTGCTATATAGACGCCGCCAATCTGCCGGTCCCAGCTGGGGGCTGAACGGAGGGCCGGAGGTTTTTCGAGAACCTTCGTGTGAAGCCAGAAGCGCTTCCGCCTCCCGTGTCTCCGCTCTCGACCGTCTCGTCATGCTCCTTTCTTCCCCGCGCCTTTCGAGGCACATGCGGGTCAGAGAAGTTGCAGAGGCTTTTGCCGCCGGGAACCGGGAGAGAAACGAAGAAAGGCACCAAGACATAATGGCTCTTTACGAACATGTGTTTCTTGCCCGGCAGGACCTCTCGCAGCAGCAGGTCGATGCGCTTGTCGAACAGTACAAGGGCGTCATCTCCGCGAATGGCGGGTCCGTCGGCCGGGTCGAGAACTGGGGACTGAAGTCCCTCACCTACCGGGTCAACAAGAACCGGAAGGCATACTACACGCTGATGGACCTCACCTGCCCGCCGGCGGCGCTCAACGAAATGGAGCGCCAGATGGGCCTGTCCGAGGACGTGCTGCGTTTCCTGACCATCAAGGTCGAGGCGCATGAGGAAGGCCCTTCGGCCATGATGCAGAAGCGCGAAGAGCGCTCCGAGCGTGGCGGCTTCGGCGACCGCGACCGTGGCGATCGTCCGGCGCGCAGCTTCGGCGACCGCGGCGATCGTGGCCCGCGTTCGTTCGGCGATCGTGAAGGCGGCGACCGTGGTCCGCGCCGTCCGCGCGAAGGTTTTGAAGGGGGTGCAGAATAATGGTCGACATCAACCAGATCCCGACCCGGCGCCCTTTCCATCGCCGTCGCAAGACCTGCCCGTTCTCCGGCGCCAACGCACCGAAGATCGACTACAAGGACGTGCGTCTGCTACAGCGCTACATTTCCGAGCGCGGCAAGATCGTGCCCTCGCGCATCACCGCCGTCAGCCAGAAGAAGCAGCGCGAGCTCGCCAAGGCGATCAAGCGCGCCCGTTTCCTCGGCCTGCTGCCCTACGTGGTTCGCTGATTCTTCCGAACGGGCGGTTCGCCGCCCGTTCCTTTCGCCGGCCATGACGGGCATGATCGGTTGGTTTTCAAATCCCGAGTTGAGGTCAAAAACCTCTAACTGCCGCGACAGGCAGGACAGCGACACCGGCGGCAACGCCCTTTTTGCTTCCTGACCTGTTCCAGAGAATTCGGCGTCCACCGCGTGGACGGGCGCCCAACCAAAAGGAACATAACCATGGAAGTCATTCTTCTCGAACGCGTTTCCCGCCTCGGCCAGATGGGCGATACCGTCAAGGTCAAGGACGGTTTTGCCCGCAACTTCCTGCTGCCGCAGGGCAAGGCGCTGCGCGCCAACGAAGCCAACAAGAAAAAGTTCGAAGGCCAGCGCGCCCAGCTCGAAGCCCGCAACCTCGAGCGCAAGTCGGAAGCCGCCCAGGTCGCCGAAAAGCTAGACGGCAAGAGCTTCATCGCGGTCCGTTCGGCCGGCGAGACCGGCCAGCTCTACGGTTCGGTGTCGACCCGCGACATCGCCGACCTGCTGATCGCGGAAGGCTTCACGGTCAACCGCAACCAGATCCAGCTCAACCAGCCGATCAAGACCATCGGCCTCACCAATGTGGCGATCGCGCTGCATCCGGAAGTCGAGGTCACCATCACGCTCAACATCGCCCGCACGGCCGACGAAGCCGAGCGCCAGGCAAAGGGCGAGACGCTGACGACCGCCGAAGCCATTTATGGCGACGACATCAACGACAATGCGCGGCCGGAAAACTTCTTCGACCCGAACGCCGAATTCGAGGGCGGCGAAGACAACGCCTGACCGCGTTGCAGGGCGACAAGCCGGCGCCTGCTCCGTTCTGACGGTTTCCGTCTTTCTGGACCAACGCCCGGGCCTCTGGCCCGGGCTTTTTTGTGCCAAAAGGAACTTTTCGACACCCTATATCTTGTGCACATTGTGTCGTGGCGCGTCGATTGGACGCGGGCGATGCGCTGTGACACTTTTGATTTGGCAATACCGGTCCGATCACCGGGTGGTCCGACTGAGGGGACATTTGGTCATGAATATTCTGTTGAAGCGCGTTCTCGACCGCCTGGTGCGCACGGGCAGTCTCAAGGTAACCGGGCCGAAAGGCACGACGTTCCTCTTCGGTGACGGCAGCGGCGAGCCGGTGCACATGCACATCAAGACCCGACATGCCGAGCGCGCCATTACCTTCGATCCAATGCTGGCGGTGCCTGAATCCTACATGGACGGCGAACTCGACATTCTCGAAGGCGGCGTGCTCGGACTGATGCGCATCGCCTTCCAGAACATGGGCAGCGGCGGCATCGACGCGACCTGGTCGAAAGCCATCGAGGGCCTGCGCCACGCCTTCCGCCGCCTGCAGCAGATCAACACCGCCTCGCGCTCGCGCCGCAACGTGCAGCGCCACTACGATCTGTCGGGCGAACTCTACCGGCTCTTCCTCGATGAGGACATGCAATATTCCTGCGCCTATTTCGAGCAGCCGGACATGACGCTCGACGAGGCGCAGGCCGCCAAGAAGCGCCATATCGCCGCCAAGCTCAGGCTGAAGGCCGGCCAGACGGTGCTCGACATCGGCTCCGGCTGGGGCGGGCTCGGCCTCTACCTCGCCAAGGCCTTCGATGTCGACGTGCAGGGCGTGACGCTGTCGACCGAACAGCATGGCGTCGCTACCGACCGGGCGCATGCGCAAGGGCTGGAAAACCACGTCCATTTCGAACTGAAGGATTATCGCGAACTCAACGAACGCTTCGACCGCATCGTCTCGGTCGGCATGTTCGAGCATGTCGGCGTCAACCATTACCGTACCTTCTTCGACAAGGCGGCAACATTGCTGAAGCCCGACGGCGTCATGCTTTTGCACACGATCGGCCGCTCCGGCGTGCCGTGGGCGACCAGCGCCTTCATCCGCAAGTATATTTTCCCGGGCGGCTACATCCCGGCGATGTCCGAAGTGCTGCCGGCGATCGAGAAATCCGGCCTCGTGGTCACCGATGTCGAGATCCTGCGCCTCCACTATGCCGATACGCTGAAGCATTGGGGTCAGCGCTTCGCCGCCAACCGCGACAAGGCCAAGGCGATCTATGACGAACGCTTCTGCCGCATGTGGGAATTCTATCTGGCCGCCTCGGAAGCCGCCTTCCGTTGGCAAGACCTGGTGATCTTCCAGTTCCAGATCGCCAAGAAGAACGACACGCTGCCGATGACGCGCGACTATATGGCCAAATGCGAGAAGGCGCTGGAAATGCGCGACATGGGGCACCGTGAAGACATGGGGCACCGTGAAGCTGCTTCTGTCGCGAAGCCGGCCAAGCCGGCCCGCCGACGCAAGGTGGCGGAATAGGAACCTCGCTGTCAGGACGCATTATGGCGCTTGCCATCGCAGGCTCCTGCCCCGAAAAAGGCCTCGTGATCGTCGCGAGGCCTTTTTCATGACCTATCTCCTCTATGCCGCCGCGGCGCTGGCCGAGATCGGCGGCTGCTTTTCGGTATGGGCCTGGTGGCGGCTGGAAAAATCGCCTTTGTGGCTGGCGCCGGGCTTTGTCTCGCTGCTTGTCTTCGCCTGGCTCCTGGCACTGGTTGACACCAATGCGGCAGGGCGAGCCTATGCCGCTTACGGTGGCATCTACATCGTTGCCTCGCTCGCCTGGCTCTGGCTGGTGGAAGGCGTCCGGCCCGATCGCTGGGATCTTGGCGGTGCGGCGCTCTGCCTGGCCGGCGCCTCGATCATCCTGCTCGTGCCGCGAGGAGCATAGCGTGGAGTTGCCGGCCCCTCTTCGACAGGCTGTCGATCGCATCCTTGAAAAAGTACCGCTGCAGGACCTGAAGCAGGCGGCGAAAATCCTGTCCGACCGCTACCGCGCCGAACTGCGCGACGGGCGCCTGCACATGGCGCAGGAGATGGCGGTCAAAGCCTATCTGGCGACGCGGATGCCGGCGACCTATGCGGCGGTCCGCGCCAGCCTCGATATACTCGCCGAAGCCCGGCCGGATTTCACGCCCGCGACCCTGCTCGACGTCGGCGCCGGCCCTGGCACCGTGCTTTGGGCCACCAGCGACCTCTGGCCCGAACTGGAACAGGCCACGCTGCTGGAGGCGAGTGCAGCGGTGCGCAAGATCGGCGAGACGCTTGCGGCCGATGCGATCGCGACGCTGACCATCTGGCGGGCCGGCGATGTCACGACAGACGTTGCCGACCTCCAGCCGGCGGACCTCGTCACATGCGCCTATGTGCTGGATGAGATCGTGCCGGCATCCCTGCCCAAAATGGTCGACCGTCTGTGGCAGCTCACGACGGACACGCTGCTGGTCATCGAGCCGGGTACGCCGGCGGGCTGGCAACGCATCCTCGCGGTGCGCGCGCAACTGATCACGGCCGGCGCGCATGTCCTGGCGCCGTGTCCGCACGAGGCACCCTGCCCGCTCAGCCCGCCCGACTGGTGTCATTTTTCCCGTCGCGTCGCCCGCTCGCGGTTGCACCGGCTGGCCAAGGACGGCGATGTGCCGTGGGAGGATGAGAAATTCATTTTTGTCGCCGCTTCTCGACAGCCCACCGGCCCGCACCCCGCGCGGGTGATCGCGCCGCCGAAATCCGGTTCCGGCAAGGTGTCGCTGAAACTCTGCCAGGCGGACGGCAGCGCCGGCGAAAAGCTCTTCACCAAGCGCGACGGCGAGGCGTTCAAGGTGGCGCGGCGGCTGGACTGGGGCGATACGTTGGACCGCGGCGGTCGTTGACCCCCACCGATTGTTCTTGCTTCGTTCCAATAGCGCGCGTAAGAATCAGCACTTGCCGAGTCAAACGGAATCGGGACTCAGGAACACTCTCCTGTGGACGGTTTGCCGTCCCTGTGAACAACGAGCATCAAGGCCGCTTGGACACTCACTGTTGCAGATAAGTCAGCACTGAGTTTTCCAGTTCTGATATCGAGAGGGCGGGATCTAGATCGGGGACATCATGGCAGAAGCAGCGCGAAAATTCGGCGTGGCGGAACAACCGCTCTATCGCGAGGCGCCAAACAACATCGAGGCCGAGCAGGCTCTCCTCGGTGCGATCCTGGTCAACAACGATGCCTTCTACCGTGTCTCCGACTTCCTGAAAGCGGGCCATTTCCACGAGCCCTTGCATCGCAAGATTTTCGAGGTCGCGGCCGAGCTCATCCGCATGGGCAAGGTGGCGACGCCGATCACCTTGAAGACCTTCCTGCCCGCTGACGAGAAGGTCGGCGACATGACGGTGGCGCAATATGTGGTGCGCCTGGCGGTGGAAGCCGTCACCGTCGTCAACGCCACCGATTACGGCCGCGCCATCTATGATCTGGCGACGCGCCGGGCGTTGATCACCGTCGGCGAGGACATGGTCAACATCGCCTATGACGCGCCGGTCGACATGTCGCCTTCCGAACAGATCGAGGACGCCGAGCGCCGCCTGTTCGAACTGGCTGAAACCGGGCGCTATGACGGCGGCTTCGAGAGCTTCACCGACGCGGTCAAGACCGCCGTCGACATGGCCAACGCCGCCTATATGCGCGACGGCGGCCTGTCGGGCCTCGCCACCGGCATGCGCGATCTCGACCGCCGCATGGGCGGCCTGCAGCCCTCCGATCTGATCGTGCTTGCCGGCCGTCCGGGCATGGGCAAGACATCGCTCGCCACCAACATCGCCTTCAACGTCGCCGAGGCCTATGTGCCGGCACAACAGGCCGACGGCTCGTTCAAGGCGGCCAATGGCGGCGTCGTCGGTTTCTTCTCGCTCGAAATGTCGTCCGAGCAGCTCGCGACCCGTATCATTTCCGAACAGACGGAAATCTCGTCCTCGAAGATCCGCCGCGGCGAAATCAGTGAGATGGATTTCGAAAAGCTGGTCGCCTGTTCGCAGACCATGCAGAAGATCCCGCTGTTCATCGACCAGACGGGTGGTATTTCCATTGCCCAGCTGTCCGCCCGGGCGCGCCGCCTGAAGCGCCAGCGCGGCCTCGACCTGATCGTCATCGACTATATCCAGCTGATGCAGGGCTCATCGGCCAAGTCTTCACAGAACCGCGTGCAGGAAATCACCGAGATCACCACGGGCCTGAAGGCGCTGGCCAAGGAACTGACCGTGCCCATCATCGCGCTGTCGCAGCTGTCGCGTCAGGTCGAAAGCCGCGACGACAAGCGCCCGCAGCTTTCGGACTTGCGCGAATCCGGTTCGATCGAGCAGGACGCCGACGTCGTCATCTTCGTCTACCGCGAGGAGTATTACCTCAAGAACCGTGAGCCCAAGCTCGGCACCGAGGAATACGTCAAGTGGGAAAACGAGATGAACGAAATGCGCGGCAAGGCCGAGGTCATCGTGGCCAAGCAGCGCCACGGGCCGACGGGCACGGTCACGCTCGCCTTCCACGGCGAATTCACCCGCTTCTCGGATCTGGCGGAAGAGCATCATATCGCGGAGAGGTTCGAGTAGCCTTTTGACCACGACCTCCACAATAACGGGTCTCGGCGCCCTACGGCGCCCCCCTCTGTCCTGCCGCCCCCCCCAAATGGGGAGATTGGCTGTCGCGCGCGGCGTCCGCCAGCGGGCAAGAAGGTAAAAGCGTGGCCAAATCGCGCGTCCAGTTCATCTGCCAGAATTGCGGCTCGGTGCATCAGCGCTGGGCCGGCAAATGCGATGCCTGCGGCGAGTGGAACACGCTGGTCGAGGAAGGCACGTCGGGCGGCATCGGCTCGGGGCCGGCCAACACGCGCAATGCCCGCAAGGGCCGGGCCGTGGTGCTGACCACGCTTTCGGGCGATATCGAGGACGCACCGCGCATCATCTCGGGCATCGGCGAACTCGACCGCGCCACCGGCGGCGGTTTCGTGCGCGGCTCGGCACTGCTGGTCGGCGGCGATCCCGGGATCGGCAAGTCGACGCTGCTGACCCAGGCGGCGGCCGCCCTTGCCTCCAAGGGCCACCGGATCGTCTATGTCTCGGGCGAGGAAGCTGTCGCGCAGATCAGGCTGCGCGCCCAGCGTCTCGGCGTCGCGTCCGCGCCGGTCGAGCTCGCGGCCGAGACCAATGTCGAGGACATCCTCGCCACGATCGCCGACGGCAAGCGGCCGGACCTGGTCATCCTCGATTCGATCCAGACCCTGTGGACCGACCTTGCCGATTCGGCGCCCGGCACGGTCACCCAAGTCCGCGCCGCCGCGCAGGCTATGATCCGTTATGCCAAGTCCACGGGTGCCGCGATCGTGCTGGTCGGCCATGTCACCAAGGAAGGCCAGATCGCGGGTCCGCGCGTGGTCGAGCACATGGTCGACGGCGTGCTCTATTTCGAGGGCGAAGGCGGCCACCACTTTCGCATCCTGCGCACGGTGAAGAACCGCTTCGGACCGACCGACGAGATCGGTGTCTTCGAAATGTCGGACAAGGGTCTGCGCGAGGTCTCCAACCCATCCGAGCTTTTCCTTGGCGAACGGCACGCGAAATCGCCGGGAGCAGCGGTTTTCGCCGGCATGGAGGGCACCAGGCCGGTTCTGGTCGAGATCCAGGCGCTGGTCGCGGCCTCCTCGCTCGGCACGCCGCGCCGGGCGGTGGTCGGCTGGGACGGGGCGCGGCTGTCGATGATCCTGGCGGTGCTGGAGGCGCATTGCGGCGTCCGTTTCGGGCAACATGACGTCTATCTCAACGTGGCCGGCGGCTACCGCATCAGCGAGCCGGCGGCCGATCTCGCGGTCGCCGCCGCGCTGGTTTCCTCGCTCACCGGTCTTGCCCTCCCCGCCGATTGCGTCTATTTCGGCGAAATCAGCCTTTCGGGCGCGGTGAGGCCGGTTGCGCATGCGCAGCAGCGCCTCAAGGAAGCCGAAAAGCTGGGTTTTGGTAGCGCGGTTCTGCCCTTGGGCAGCGAGGAACTTGCTGGGGGGATCGGGGCCGGCGCTTTCCAGCCCACCGAGCTTGCCGACCTCGTGGCGCGGATAGCCGGCTCACGGCGCGGCCGTGTCGACGATGAAGAATGACGCGGCTCGTCGAGTCGTGAACAAGAGATCGGAGTGGGGCCAAAGACATGCCGATTACGCTGCTTGACGGAATTCTCGTCGGCTTCACCCTGGTTTCGGCGATGCTCGCCATGGTTCGCGGCTTTTCGCGCGAGGTGCTTTCGGTCGTCTCCTGGGCGGCGGCGGCGGCGGCGGCTTTCTTCTTCTACAAGCCGGTCCTGCCCTATCTGAAGCCCTATATCGAGAATGAGAAGATCGCCATGGCGGCCTCTGCCGGCGTCGTCTTCGTCATCGCGCTGATCGTCGTCTCGGTCATCACCATGAAGCTCGCTGACTGGATCATCGATTCGCGCATCGGCGCGCTCGACCGCACGCTCGGCTTCCTCTACGGTGCGGCGCGCGGCATCCTGGTCGTCGCGGTGGCGCTGCTGTTCTTCAACTGGCTGGCCGGCGCAAAGGCCCCGGCCTGGGTCACGGAGGCCAAGTCGCGGCCGCTGCTGGAACAGATCGGCGCCAAGCTCGAAAGCCTGCTGCCCGAGGATCCCGAGAACGCCATCCTCAAGAAGCTCAATCCGAATCAGCCGGCCGCCGGGACACCCGCCGCGCCGGACGCACCGGCAGCGGATGCTCCGGCCGGTGGCGACGACGCCAATGCGCCGGCGCCCGACGACAACGACGCCGGTCCCGCCGACAACACGGTCAAGCCGGCGCCCGCGCCGGCGAACTGACACAGCAGGCTATAGACCTGCGGCGACGATCAAGTTCCCGACTGATCATCGGGATCGTCGTCCCAGGCTTCGTCATCCTCAGCCCAACCCAGGAGTATACTTGCTCTAGACGCAAGCAGAGGCGCTAGCGTTGCGGCATCGTCGGGCCTGCCAATCGTGAATTCCTCGGATTCCCGCCCTTGAGCCATCGCCACAGCTGCTTTCTTCCAACGCAAGCCAAACTCTCGGGCGGCAGCGCGCGGCGTGGGGTCCTGTCCGCAGGGTATAAAGTCGGTGGGGAGATCACCAGAGATTGCCCACCAACCGATCCATTCAGGTCGAGCAAGACTCTCAATGGCCCAAATGGCAACGTAGGGATAGACGTGCCAAGCTGGCCATTCGCCCACCCTCCCGTGTTTCAATTGCTCGCGTTCCAGATAGTCGATCACGTACTGGCGTTGTGATTCGCACCACGCCTCTTCTTCGGCCTCACTGGGCTCTTCGGCTTCGTCGGATGTGTCGTTCACCGGCAAGTCCTCTTTGCGAGAGAAACGCTACCGGACGAGTGACGGCGACCACAAGCCGGCGTCCTTATTTCCAGTGGCATTAGAAGCTCGACTGCACTATATCACGCCTTTCCGTAGCGAGGCTCGAACAGATGGCAGACGCAGACGACGTGCTTTCCGCCGAGGCCGACGACCATTTCCATGACGAGTGCGGTGTCTTCGGCATCTTTGGCCGGCAGGATGCGGCGGCCATCGTCACACTCGGCCTGCATGCGCTGCAGCATCGCGGCCAGGAAGCCGCCGGCATCGTTTCCTATGACGGCACCCAGTTCCATGTCGAACGCCATGTCGGCCTGATCGGCGACACCTTCACCAAGCAGCGCGTCATCGACAGCCTGCAGGGCAACCGCGCCATCGGCCACACGCGCTACGCCACGACAGGCGGCGCCGGCATGCGCAACATCCAGCCCTTCTTCGCCGAGTTGGCCGATGGCGGCTTCGCCGTCGCCCATAACGGCAATTTGACCAACGCCATGACCGTGCAGCGCGCGCTGCAGAAGCAGGGCGCGATCTTCTCCTCGACCTCCGACACCGAGACGCTTCTGCATCTGGTCGCGACCAGCAAGGAGCGCGATCTAAACTCGCGCTTCATCGACGCGGTGCGCCAGGTCGAGGGCGCCTTCTCGCTGGTGGCGATGACGGCCAAGAAGATGATCGGCTGCCGCGATCCGCTCGGCATCCGCCCGCTGGTGCTGGGCGACCTCGACGGCGCCTGGATCCTGGCCTCCGAAACCTGCGCGCTTGACATTATCGGCGCGCGCTTCGTGCGCGACCTGAAGCCCGGCGAGATGGTCGTCGTCACCTCGAAGGGCATCGAAAGTCTGTTCCCGTTCGAACCGCAGAAGACCCGCTTCTGCATCTTCGAATATGTCTATTTCGCCCGGCCCGACTCTTCGGTCGAGGGCCGCAACGTCTATGAGGTGCGCAAGCGCATCGGCGCGGAACTGGCGCAGGAAAACCCGGTCGAGGCCGACATCGTCGTGCCGGTGCCGGATTCCGGCACACCGGCGGCGATCGGTTTTTCCCAGGCGGCTGGCATTCCATTCGAACTCGGTATCATCCGCAACCACTATGTGGGCCGCACCTTCATCCAGCCCGGCGATTCGATCCGCCACATGGGCGTCAAGCTGAAGCACAACGCCAACCGCCGCATGATCGAGGGCAAGCGCGTGGTGCTGGTCGACGATTCCATCGTGCGCGGCACCACCAGCCAGAAGATCGTGCAAATGGTGCGCGACGCCGGCGCCAGGGAAGTGCATATGCGCATCGCCTCGCCGCCGACCAGTGCATCCTGTTTCTACGGCGTCGACACACCGGAAAAGTCAAAGCTGCTCGCTTCGCGCATGTCGGTGGAAGAGATGGCCGAATTCATCCGCGTCGATTCGCTCGGCTTCTTGTCGATCAACGGGCTCTACCGCGCCGTCGGCGAGGCCAGCCGCGACGACGAACAGCCGCAGTTCTGCGATGCGTGCTTCACCGGCCAGTACCCGACCCGCCTGCTCGACTTCGAAGGCCACGATAATGTGCGCACGC
Organism: Mesorhizobium sp. BH1-1-4; assembly: GCF_020165665.1. Taxonomy (NCBI): domain Bacteria; kingdom Pseudomonadati; phylum Pseudomonadota; class Alphaproteobacteria; order Hyphomicrobiales; family Phyllobacteriaceae; genus Mesorhizobium; species Mesorhizobium sp. BH1-1-4. The sequence continues at coordinate 19,351 of NZ_JAIUIN010000020.1, read as the reverse complement.
TGTCGCTGCTGGCGACCAGCGGGGCGTAAGCCGGAACACTTCACGGAATCTCTCGCATGACTCTCGACCTTACCGGCCGCACAGCGGTCGTCACCGGCGCCTCGCGTGGAATCGGCTACTTCATCGCCAGGGAACTGGCCGCTGCCGGGGCTCATGTCATCGCGGTTGCCCGCACCGTTGGCGGGCTGGAAGAACTCGACGACCAGATCAAGGCGGCGGGCGGCCAGGCGACGCTGGTGCCGCTCGATCTCGCCGACATGGCCGGCATCGACCGGCTGGGCGGCGCCATCAACGAGCGCTGGGGCAAGCTCGACATTCTCGTCGCCAATGCCGGCGTGCTCGGCGTCATTTCGCCGATCGGCCATGTCGAGGCCAAGACCTTCGAAAAGGTGATGACCATCAACGTCACCTCGACCTGGCGGCTGATCCGCTCCGTCGACCCGCTGCTGCGGCTTTCGGATGCCGGCCGCGCCATCATTCTGTCGTCCAACGCGGCGCATTCGGCGCGCGCCTTCTGGGCGCCTTACGCGGCGTCGAAGGCGGCGGTGGAAACCATGATGCGCTCCTGGGCGCATGAGACGCAAAGCCTGCCGCTGCGCGTCAACACCGCCGACCCCGGCGCCACCCGCACCGCGATGCGCGCGCAGGCCGTGCCCGGTGAGGACCCGGAGACGCTGCCGCACCCCTCCGAGATCGCCAAACGCATCGTTCCGCTGGCCAGCCCGGACCTCACGGAAACCGGGCTGATCTTCCAGGCCAAGCACAACCGCTTCGTCGCCTATCGGCAACCGGAATAAAACTCGGCTTCGAAACGGATTAAAAGCGCCTCCGGCTACGTTCTTCTGACGTAGGATATTCGAAACCGGAGGACCGACATGCGCAGACTCGTTATCGTAGCCGCCACCGCCGTCACGGCCGCTCTCGCGGCCACCGCAGGTGCCGCCCTCTCGCAAGAGACCAAGATGAGTTTCTTCGTCACCAGTGTCGGCTCCGGCAAGGGCGCCGATCTTGGCGGGCTGAAGGGCGCCGACGCGCATTGCGCCTCGCTTGCCGAAGCCGCCGGCGTCACCGGCAAGAGCTGGGCTGCCTATCTCTCGACCAGCGCCGAGGATGCGCGCGACCGCATCGGCAAGGGTCCCTGGTTCAACGCCAAGGGCGAGAAGATCGCCGATGACGTCGCCTCCCTTCACGGTGACGCCAACGGCATCACCAAACAGACGGCGCTCAACGAGAAGGGCGAGACGGTCAATGGCCGCGGCGACACGCCCAACCGGCACGACATGCTGACCGGGTCCAAGCCCGACGGCACCAGGATCGCCGACCAGACCTGTGGCGACTGGACGCTGAGCGGTGCCGAAGGTGTGGCCATGATGGGCCATCACGACCGAACCGGGCTCGACGATTCGGCGGCGGCGAAATCGTGGAACTCCTCGCATACCTCGCGTGGCGGCTGCAGCCAGGAAGCGCTGAAAGGCACGGGCGGCGACGGCCTGTTCTATTGCTTCGCGACCGACTGAAGCGTGGCGGCGGCAACACGCCAGCCTGAAAATCCGCCGGCTCATCACGCGCCTGTGATCTGACGGGAGAAGGCCGCGCGGCGGTCATGCTTTCGTCATTTCCGGGGAGTTGTTAGGATCGGACGACTCCTACAACAAGCGCCCCTAGGCAGAACAAGGAAAACCCCATGGCTACGACCGCAGCATTGGTCTGGTATCTGGTAATCGCCGGCCCGCAGGGCGGCATGGTCGTGCTGCCCAGCACCTTCGACAAGCGCGAACAGTGCACCGCCGCCATCACCGAGTATCAGAAGCAGCCGACACCCGCCGGCTGGTCCGTGCAGTGCGTGCCGAGCGCCTCGCCCTTCACCGACGAAGGCGACGCCGAAGAGCCGGCGGCACAGTAAGCAAGGCGCTGCACTGACAAAAGCCGGCGGGACAGCGCCCCCCTCTGCCCTGCCGGGCATCTCCCCACGAGGGCGGACCTTTGGGAAGATCGGCAGCTTCAACGGCCGGCGCTCACCGTCAGTTCCGGCTTCTGGTTGATGGTCTGGAACACCACGCAATAGCGCTCGGTCAGCTTCAGCAGCGAAGCGATACGCTCCTGAGGCTCGTCGGTATCGAGACTGAAATTGAGCCGGATGGCGCGAAAGCCTACCGGCGCATCCTTGGCGACGCCAAGCGTGCCGCGAAAATCGAGATCGCCTTCGGCTTCCACCGTGGCGGCGCCGAGCTTGAACTCGAGCGCCGTCGCCACCGCCTTCAGCGTCACCCCGGCGCACGCCACCAGCGCCTCGAGCAGCATGTCGCCCGAACACAGTTCGAGCCCCGAGCCGCCTGTTGCCGGATGCAGGCCGGCAACGGCAATCGCCCGGCCAGTCTCGACCTTGCAGGCGATCGACTGGTCGTCGATCGCGCCCTTGGCTCGCAGTGTGATCAGCGCACGCGAGGCATCATCGCGATAGGTTTCCTTCAGCGGCGCCTGCATGGCCTTCAATCCCGTCGCGTCCATGTCTTGCCCTTTCGATAGCTCTCTGTGTACCGCAATTCCTAGACAGACGGTGGCTGCACCGCCAGACGCGGAGGAGGCCGCGTCTTGCGACGCCGGCCAACGGGTTCTCCCCGCCCGCCTCACGCCTTGGCCTGCGACCTCACATGGGCGATGTAGCCGCGCACGTCGCCGGCCGGGCCGGCATAGGCCTTGCCGAGCTTCTTCTCGATCGCGGCCATGTATTCCTTCGCCCATTTGGGCAGGGCGTAGTCGATGACGCCGAGGAACTCCAGGGTCGCCGCCAGGCGGATGTCGGCGATTGACGGGTTCTTGCCGCCGATGAACGGCTTGCCGGCGCGAAAGAAGGAATGGAAGACCTCGAGCGGTTCGGCAATGGCGGCGACCGCCGCCTTCTGTGCTTCCGACTTCCTGTCGGGATGGGCGTCGCTGTGGCCAACCTCGCCGGCATATTGCGGGAAGCCGAGCGCGGGATAGGTGGCACGCGCCACATAGGGGTAGAGCGTGCCGATCAGATAGAACATGGCGCTGTCTATCATCGCCCGCTTGGCTGGCGCCTTGGGGTAGAATTTCTCCAACCCATGCTTGTTGGAGAGATACTGCATGATGGCGCAACTCTCCCAAAGCACGCCGCGCGGCAGTCCCTTGTCCTCGATCATCGGCGTCAGATGGGCTGGGTTGCGCGCCATGTATGCGGGCGAGCGCGTGTGTCCCCACACATCGGTCTCCGCATGGTCGAGCCCGGCGGCGCGGGTAAAGACGCGAACGGTCATGTTGTTGACGCTCGGCTTCAACATGCTGATGGTCAGTGCTGGTTTCCTGGCCGGTTTTGCCTTGGCCTTGGCCGCGGTCTTGCCGGCGGCTGCCTTCGAGACCGTCTTGGCCGCTGGTTTGGCGGCCGGTTTCGCGGCGGCTTTTGATGCTGGTTTGGCCCCTGGTTTCCTTGCGCTCTTCGCCACTGCCTTTGCCACGTATTCCTCCCTTGCCTGTTCAGCCTTCAATATGGATTCTTGGGTGCGCGGTCGGCCGACAATGTCGCGCGCGCGCGTTCCACAAGCGCCTGGATGGCGTCTGCCAGATGCACTTCGGAGATGTTATAGTCGCCACGCGCGACGCGAAGCCTGTGCGCCTCCATCAGCACGTCGGCATGGGTGAAGCCGGCGGGCGGCTCGAAACGGTAGGAGGCAAGCTCGATCAGCAGGCCGAGCGGATCCTCGAAATAGATCGAATCCATGAAGCCGCGATCCTTGATGCCGCTATGCTTGATGGCGCGCTCGTCGAGCCGGGCGACCGCCTGCAGGAAGGTGACGCGCGACACCGAAAAGGCGATGTGGTGCACACAGCCCGGGTCGGTCGGGGTGCGGCGCTTCACGGCGGTGCGGGTCTCGTCGGTGAAGATGGTGATCAGCCGGCCGTCGCCCGGATCGAAATAGAGATGGCTTTCGCTCGGCTTGTCGAGGTTGGGCTGCTCGAAGATGAAGGGCATGCCCAGCACACCTTCCCAGAAATCGATCGAGGTCTGGCGGCCCGCACCGACCAGCGTGATGTGATGGACGCCTTGCGACTGCAGTTTCCGCATCGGCCTTCTCCCCGCAATATCCGCTCTGACAGACGCGGCCCTTCAGGCGGCGCCCGCACATGCTACATCCGGCCTGAGCCGAGCGCCATTTGCTGTCCGTTCCCCGGCGTTCCGCGCGCCTGCCTTGTCTCCGGCTTTATGAGAGGATGCTAAACCAATCAGCCGTGCCGCGCCAGAAGCCGTATCCGGGACCGGCCGTATTTCGCGCCACGGTTCCCTGCCCCAAACGCAAGCATGGCGCTGGAGCAGCGCCATGCGGGATTTCGCCCGTATAGCTGACAGGCGCGGAGCCGACAGGGCTGGGGCCGCCTTCACTCAAGCAGGCGCACGCCTTATGGCCGATATCGCCATTCTCGATACACGCGAAAAGATCTTGGCCGGAATCCTGCTGACGGGCGCCGCCTATTTGCTGTTTTCGACGCAGGACGCCTCGATCAAGCTGCTGGTCACCAGCATGACCGTCTGGCAGATCATGTTCTTTCGCAGCATCACCATTCTTGGCGCCTGCGCGGTGATCGGCGGACGGCGGCTGTTCGCCGACACGGTGCGCTCCCCGATCGTGCTGCCGATGCTGGTGCGCAGCGCCTTCACGCTCGCCGCATGGCTTTGCTACTACAATGCCGCCCGCAGCCTGCAGCTCGCCGAACTGACCACCGTCTATTACGCGGCTCCGATCATCGTCACCGTGCTTTCGGTGGTCCTGCTCGGCGAAAAGGTGCCTGTTCTGCGCTGGCTGGCGGTCCTGATTGGCTTTGCCGGTGTCTTTGTCGCCTGCGATCCCGCCCATCTCGGCCTGTCGGTGCCCGTGTTGCTGGTGCTGACGGCGGCCTTCCTGTGGGGCATCGCCATCGTTCTCCTGCGCAAGACGGCGCTTGCCGAGCGCTCGATGATCCAGCTCCTCCTCAACAATTTCTATTTCCTGGTGTTCTCGGCGGTGCCGGCGCTGTTGTGGTGGCATACGCCGGACCCGAGGCAATTGCTGCTTCTTGCCAGCGTCGGTGCACTCGGCGGCCTGGCGCAATATCTTCTCTTCGAAGGCATGAAGCGCACGCCGGCATCGATCCTGGCGCCGCTCGAATACACCTCCCTGTTGTGGGCGTTCGCGCTCGGCTTCGCCATCTGGGGCGACGTGCCACGCCGCGAGGTCTTTCTGGGTGCTGCCCTGATCGTCGCCGCTGGCCTGCTGATCATCGGCGGCGAGCATTTCCGCAAGCGGCTGTGATGGTCATTATACTGACGCTACGATGTCAGGATGGAGTGGCGTAGTCTTGCGGCATGACTGATGTGACAGCCACCACCGACACTGTCGCCGAGCGTACGCTGGGCATCATCCTCGTGTCATCCTCGGCGGCTGTATTCGGGCTGACCGGTGTGCTGACCAAGTCGATCCACGCCGATCCGCTGACGATCACCTGCTGGCGCGGCTTTGTCGGCGCGATCCTGATCAGCCTCTACGTACTGTGGCGCCGTCGCCGTGCCGGCAAGCGTGAACCGCTGCGGCTTGGCTGGCGCGGCTGGCTGCTGGCGGTGGAAGGCGCGCTGGCCAGCATCGCCTTCATTTCCGCTTTCAAGTTCACTTTCGTCGCCAATGTCGCGGTCATCTACGCGACGTCGCCCTTCATTGCCGCCGTACTGGCCTGGATTCTGGTGCGCGAACCCTTCCGCCTCCAGACGATGGTGGCGGCGGCGGTATCGCTTTGCGGCGTGGCCATCATGGTTTGGTCGGGTTTCGGGACCGGCAATTTGTTCGGCGACGGGCTGGCGCTGCTGATGACGGCCGGCAGCGCGCTCTACATGATCATGGTGCGCGCTTTCCGCGACACGCCGGCGGTGTGGGCCGGCGCGGTTTCGGCCTTCCTGTTGTTCATCCTCGGCTGGTTCGTCACCGATCCCCTGGCGGTCTCATCAAGGGACGCTATCCTGCTTGCCACGTTCGGCGCGTCCTTCGCGCTGGCTTCGATCCTGTGGACGGAAGGCTCGCGGCTGATCCCGGCGCCTGAATCGGGCCTGCTCGGCTCGGCGGAAGTGCCGTTCGCGATCCTGTTTGCGTTCCTGTTCCTGGCCGAAATACCGCCAGTGGCGAGCATGGTCGGCGGCGCCATCGTGCTGTGCGCGGTCTTCGCCCACGCCGGCCGCGACTGGCTGAGGGCACGCTCGCAACGTCCGGCATCAAATATTTCTTAAAAAAGTTCGGGAGTCACGGAACCATCACCGCGCTCAGACATTATTGGTGCGACGGGCCACCCCCAAGTCCCCCCAAACCCCTCGGCCCGTCCTACTCCCAAGCCGACCGCAAGGTCGGCTTTTTCTTTTGGGTAGATAGGCCCGACCGCAAGGTCGGCTTTTTCTTTTGGGTAGATAGGCCCGACCGCAAGGTCGGCTTTTTCTTTGCCAAAAGGCTGATGACGGAATGCAGCCTTTTGGCAATCAACTAAGCGGTTCGGATGAAGCCAGGCTGCCGCCGAGCAGCGCGGCAAGATCGCGCGCGGACGCATCGGCGCCGGCGCGCAGCCGGATGGCGAACTCGGCCATTGGAACCGGCGGCAGCCCAAATTCGCGGGGCGCTTCGACAATGCCGGAATGGGCAAAGCGCGGGGTTCGCAAGGTCAGCGCCACGCCCGCATTCACCGCGGTGCGCAAGCCGGCGAGGCTGGCGCTGCCGGCGGCGATGCGGTAGCGGCGGCCGGCGGCATCGAGCGCGGCGAGCGCCGCTTCGCGAAACCCGCAATAGGGGTCGAGCAGCGCCAGCGGCAATTCTTCCTGCCGCGAGGCCAGTCCCTTGCTCGAACACAGCCATACCATCGGCTCGCGCAGCACGCCGACCTCGTCCGGCACCGCCGTCTGGCGCATGACGATCGCCAGATCGAGGCTGCCGGCCTGCAGCGCCTGCGCCAGTTCGGCGGAGCGGCCGACCCGCAATTCGATCCTGACGCGGGGATGGCTGGTGGCGAAGGCACGCAGCAGGTCCGGCAGGCCGCTGTCGGCGAAATCCTGTGTCGTGCCGATGGCGACGCGCCCCGCGGCGCGTGCGCCTTTCAGCGCCAGCCATGCCTCGCGATGCACGGCAAGAATGCGCCTGGCATGGCCGACGAGATCCTCGCCGGCCGGCGTCAGGCCGCGCCCCCTGCCCTGCGGCGCCAGGAGCGGCTCGCCGACCATCTCTTCCAGACGCTGCATCTGCGCGGTTACCGCCGAGGGCGAACGGCCGACATTGGCCGCCGCCTGCGCCAGCGAACCGCTGTCGACGAAAGCAAGGAAGGTTCTGAGCAGGTCCGGGTCGAGCGTTTCCATAATTCGATATTATCGAATCTTCTGTTGAAAACAATTCGATTTTTTCGATTCCAGGATGATGGCATGGTCCCTGCAACGGCGACCGACGCCGTCAGAAACCAAGGAAAAGAAAAATGCCTATCATCAATGTCAACGTCACCGGCAAGCCAGACGCAGCCTTGTCCGCCAAGATAGCCAGGGAAATAACAGAAATAACCGCCACGCATCTGCGCAAGGACCCGACGATCACCGCGGTCGCCGTGTCCTATTTCGATCCGCGGCACTGGTTCGCCGGCGGCAAGTCGCTCGCCGGGCACGGCACCAACACGTTCTGGCTCGACATCAAGGTGGTCGACGGCACCAACACCAAGCTCGAACTGGAGGCCTATCTCAAGGCGATCTTCGACGCCTTCGACCGCCTGCTGGGCGGCGTGCACCAGGAAAGCTACGCTTTCGTGCACGAAGTGCCTGCCGCCGCCTATGGCTATGGCGGCAAGACGCAGGAATTCCGGTTTATCAGCGGGCGTCTGCAGGCGGCGTGAGCGATTGCTTTAGCCGCGTGGGCCGAAAGCGTCTCTGAGCGACGCGCCTTTAGGCTGCAGGGGGATGCAATCTTGTGTCCAGCGCGAAATGCTCCTGAAGGCGCATCTCGTACAGGCCCGTGGCGGCGCCTGGGTCGAATATCAAATTCCAGCTGTGCAGCGACACGGTACTCGGGAGGAGAACGAAGGGGTGACTTGCCAGCAGGCTGTCGCCAAATTGCTGCTGGCCCGCACTGGGTATGCCGGGGCGCAGCCAGGCGGGATTGGGGACGTCCTCGATAGTCGCCACATGGATGCTGGCTGGATCGCTGACTTCAAATGAGGTGAGGATGTGAGGAACCGTGTCGAGCGTCCTGAAGCCCTTATGGACCGCCACTTCGAGGATAGCTGTCGAGGGGTCGACCGATGCGTAGACCGCCCTGACTCCCTTGCTGTTCCATCTCGCCCCGAGCTTGAATGCGCCCTCGCCGCTGTCCCATGTCGACCTGAAACGCTCGTGATCGAGCCTCCAGCCAAACACCGCGCCGGTCCCAAGAGAACCCGGCAAAGGCGTCATGCGTAGACACCGTAGTCAAGCCGATCGAGAAACTCCTGAACCAATTCAGTACCAGCTGCCGTGGTCAGCAAATCGATAGGCCGTCGATTGTCCAGGCCCATCGCAGGCCGGATCATCCATTTCTCGGCCTCAGCCTGTGATCCCAGCACGGATGTGGCTTTGGTGAGAATCCTTGCAAAGTTCCAGGTTCGTGAGCCCTGCTCTTTGCTCAACGTTCTGGAGTGATCCGATTTGTGCCTTTGGAAGGTTCGCTCACTCATGCCGAAAGCGGCCTCGAAAGTATCGGCGAGGTTGATCACAGCCAAATGCGTGACCAGCTTTTCCAGGGCCTGGCTTGGAATTCCGTTCAAGATCATTTCGTGAGCCTCGATCGGGCTGGATACGGAATGTCCAAGGACGTTCGGGCCACCAAGCAGATCGACCAACTTCTCGAACTCCGTGTCCATACGAGGCGAGGCGATGAACGCCATTGAGGGATTGGTCATCTCAGATCTCCGTCACGTGTCACTTTATTTACGACAGGTGGCGCAATAATTCAAGGGACGTGCCGTTTGCCGAATGAACACCACGGCAGCTTACAATAGTTCCTTCATTGACGCCGTTCCCACTTCCGCTACCTTCTACGCCGAAGCGGCCGCAGAGCCGCGCGCTTAGAGAGAGCTGGGAGCGAGGCGGCATGATCCTGACACTGGCGCTGCTTGCGGGTCTGGTTGTGGCCTGGCTGCTGATCGGGGCGGTGGAAAAGTTCCGCCTCGGCCTGCGCTTCACCCAGGCGCTGCTCTACGTGCCGTTCAAGCTCGCCTACCGGATCAGCGACAATCGCATCAGGATCGCTGGCAAGGCGCAGGTACCGGTCATCTATGTCATCTCGCACCAGTCGCGCTTCGAACCGGCGCTGATGCTGTCGCTGCTGCCGGACGACACGCTGCATATACTCGACGAGGTCTCGGCGCGCTCGCCATGGCTCGAGCCTTGGCGCGAACTCGGCCGCACCATCGCCTTCAACGCCGAACATGTCTTCGTCAGCCGCCGGCTGGTGCGTGTGCTGAAGGGCAAGGGGCGGCTCGCGGTTTATCTGCCGGATGCGGTCGAGCCCGACGTCAAGACGTTCCGGCTGTTTCGCGCCGTCACCCGCATCGCCATGCAGGCAGACGCGCGCATCGTGCCGATCTTTGTCGCCGGCGCGCGCGATCTGCCGGTTTCGCTGACGCCGGCGGACAAGGCTCCGCGTCGTTGGTTTCCACGGCTTTCGATCAGCGTGCTGGAGCCGATGACCATCGCCGAACTGGTGGCGCGCAACCCGGACCAGGCCTCGAACACCAATGCGCTGTTCGACCGCGTCGCCGAGGCACGGCTTTTCGGCACCGACCTCGACCGTGGCCTGTTCCTCGCCATGCGCGATGCGGCGGCCAGAGTCGGCGCCTCGCACCCAATCATCGAGGACGTCATCTCCGGTGCGCTGAGCTACCGCAAGATGTTCATCGGTGCGCGGGTGCTGGGCAGGCGCTTCGAGGCGGTCACGGCGCCGGGCGAAGCGGTCGGAGTGATGCTGCCCAACGCCAATGGCGTCGTGCTGTCGCTCGTCGGTCTTCTGTCGGCGGGCCGGGTGGCGGCAATGATCAACTACACGGCCGGGCCGGCAAGCGTCACGGCCGCCGTGCGCACGGCCGTCATCCGCACCGTTGTCTCTTCGCGCGCCTTCGTCGAGAAGGCCGATCTCGCCGATATCGTCGCCGCGGTAGAAAAGGGCGGCGCCAGGTTGCTGTGGCTGGAAGATGTACGCCAAGGCGTCACCACACTGGACAAGCTTGCCGCCGCCTTACTGTGGCGCCTGCCGCTGCAGCGGCAGGATGCGGCCAAGCCAGGCGTGATCCTGTTCACCTCTGGCTCCGAGGGCACGCCCAAGGCGGTCGTTCTGTCGCAAAAGAACCTTCTTGCCAATGCTATGCAGGCCGAGGCGCGTATCACCATCTCGCCGGCCGACATCCTGCTCAACGTGCTGCCTGTCTTCCATTCCTTCGGGCTGACGGGCGGTACCATCCTGCCGCTGGTCACCGGGGTAAAACTGTTCCTCTATCCCTCGCCGCTCCATTACAAGATCATCCCCGAGATCGCGCGCAAGGTGAAACCGACCATCATGTTCGGCACCGATACGTTCCTCGCCAACTATGCGCGCACCGCCAAGGATGGCGATTTCTCCAGCCTGCGCTTCGTTGTCGCCGGCGCCGAGGCGGTGAAGCCGGAAACCCGTCGCGTCTACCGCGAGCGCTTCCAGGCCGAGATCATCGAGGGGTTCGGCCTGACCGAGGCGGCGCCGGTGGTTGCCGTCAACACCGCGATCCATGGTCGCGACGGGACGGTCGGCCGGCTGCTGCCGGCCATCCGCATGAAGCTGGAGCCCATTGAAGGCATCAATGATGCCGGCCAGTTGTGGCTCGACGGGCCGAACATGATGATGGGCTACATGACCGCGGACCGCCCCGGGGAACTGCAGCCGCTGACCGGCTGGCACGACACCGGCGACATCGTCGCCGTCGACCGCGAAGGCTTCATCAGCATTCGCGGCCGCGCCAAGCGTTTTGCCAAGATTGCCGGCGAGATGGTGTCGCTGGGCGCTGTCGAGATGCTGGTGCAGTCGCTTTGGCCGGAAGAGCGCCACGCCGCGGTGGCGGTGCCCGACAAAAGGCGCGGCGAGCGCATTGTGCTGGTCACCACCGCCGACGACGCAAGTGCCGAGGAGTTGCGACAGTTCGGCAAAAAGGCCGGCGCAGCCGAACTGATGGTGCCCAACGACATCGTCAAGGTCGAGGAAATCCCGGTGCTCGGCTCCGGCAAGACCGACTATGTCTCGACCAGGAAGCTGGCGATCGACAGGCTTGGCATTGGCGTGGCGGCCTGAATACCTCGCGGTCGGCGTAGACTTCTAACCTATGTCAGAAGGCGGCACCTTCTCGCCTTCCAGCTTGGCACGCTTGGAGTAGGCGCGCACGGAAAACGGCAGGAAGATCAGGTAGCCCGCGACCGACGCCGTCAGCGTGTACCAGGGATAGGTCATCAGCAGGAGCACGTAGAGCACGACGGCGAGGATGACCGGCAGCACCCTGTCGCCGGGAATCTTGATGCTCTTGCCGGAGTAGACCGGCAACCGGCTGACCAGCAGGAAGGCTACCAGGATGGTGAAGCCGGTGGCGACGAATGCGGCCGGCCGGCTGGGCTCCACCCCAAGGCGCAGGAAATAGAGATAGAGCGGCAGCATCACAAGCACGGCGCCAGCAGGCGCCGGCACACCGACGAAATATTCGCTCTGCCATATCGGGCGCTCGGCCTTCTCGTCGTCGAGCACGTTGAAGCGCGCCAGCCGCAACCCACAGGCGATTGCGAACAAAAGTGCCGCGATCCAGCCCGGCGAGCCGGCACGGTCGAGCAGGAAGGCATAAAGCACCAGTGCCGGCGCGACACCGAAATTGACGATGTCAGCCAGCGAATCCATCTGCGCGCCGAATTTGGAGGTGGCTTTCAGCATTCGTGCCAGGCGACCGTCAATGCCGTCGAGGAAGGCGGCAAGCAGCACCATGACAACGGCGGTTTCAAAGCGGTTTTCGAAGGCAAAGCGGATGCCGGACAGGCCGGCGCAGATGGCAAGCACGGTAACCAGATTGGGCAGCACCATGCGCATCGGGATCTCGCGGATGCGCGGACCGCCGCTGGCATGGGCTTCGAACTTCTTATACTGCGTGCCCACCGTCATGAAATCCGCACGAGGGGCGTGCCGGCGATGCCGCCGAATTCGGCCAGCACGGTTTCGCCGCCGACCGCGGTCTGGCCAACGGCAACGCGCGGCGTGGCGGCCAAAGGCAGGAACACGTCGACACGCGAGCCGAAACGGATCAGTCCGAAACGCTCGCCGGTGCCGATCGAAGCGCCGGCCTCGGCCCAGCAGACGATGCGCCGTGCCACAAGGCCGGCGATCTGGACTGCCGCCACGGTGCCGTTGGGGCTCTCGATGACAAGGCCGTTGCGCTCGTTCTCGGTGCTCGCCTTGTCCAGCTCGGCATTGAGGAATTTTCCCGGCCGATGCTCGATCCTGGCGATGCGGCCGCGAACCGGAGAGCGGTTCACGTGGCACGAAAAGACGTTCATGAACACGGAGATGCGGGTCATCTCGACATTGCCGAGGCCAAGCTCATGCGGCGGTACGGCCGGCCCGACAGCCGAGACGATGCCGTCGGCGGGGCTGACCACCAGGCGGTCGTCGACAGGCGTGACGCGCTCGGGGTCCCGGAAGAAATAGACGCACCAGGCGGTCAGGATCAGGCCGATCCAGAACAGGATCGAGGAGAAATAGCCAAGGAAAAGGGTCGCCGCGCCAAAGGCCGCGATGAAGGGATAGCCTTCGCGATGGATCGGTACGAACGCGTTCTTGACCGTGTCGACAAGGCTCATGGGCTGGGGGCGGTCCCTGTTTCAGGTCCGGCCTCAATAGCGGAAACACCCCCTGCCCGCAACGCGACAATCGGCGGCGCGGATTAACCGGCAAGGGAGGGCGGTGTCCGGGTAGCTGGACGCTCCGAGTTTCGTGCAGTCGAGACCGGTTGCCGCCAAAGCTATCCTTTGACTACACGAGGGCCGTCAGCGTAGCGACAAGGCTATCTACGCCGACGCCGCCTTGCAAACCAATACCCGTGACGTCAACGTCACGCGACTGAAGCGTTCTTCACTAGCTTGCTGTCGGGAGACTTCCATCTCGTGCGTCCTTGGTGAGAAGCGCCTCATCGCAAGGGCCGATGACGCGCGTGCAAACGGAGGCTCCCATGCAGATATCATCCGGCAACAAAGCGTATATCCTTTTGGAAGGCCTCGCCTTCGGCGAATCGCCGCGCCGGCATGATGGACGCCTGTGGGTCTGCAACTGGGGCACCGGCGAGATCATTGCCGTCGATGCGCACGGCAACAGCGAAGTCGTGCTCAGGGTTCCGGCTGTCCTGCCCTACTCCATCGACTGGCTGCCGGACGGCCGTCTGCTCGTGATCTCGGGCCGAGAAGGTTTGCTGCTGCGACAAGAGCCGGATGGCTCGCTCGTCACCCATGCCGACCTGCGCGGCCTTTCGAAAAGCCCGTGGAACGAGATCGTCGTCGACGGGCGCGGCAACATCTATGTCAATGGCGGCGGGCCGGCGCCGGCGCCTGGTGAGCATTTCGGCCCTGGCACCATCGTGCTCATCACGCCTGATGGCGCGGTGCGGCAAGTTGCCGACACCATTGCCTTCGCCAACGGCATGGCGGTGACGCCTGACAACAAGACGCTGATCGTCGCCGAATCCCATGCCAACAGGCTGACCGCCTTCGACATCGCCGCCGACGGCACCTTGTCCAACCGCCGCGTCTGGGCTGATCTCGACGGATATCCCGACGGCATCTGCCTCGATGCCGACGGGGCGGCCTGGTATGCGGATGTTCCCAACAAACGCTGCGTGCGGGTGCGCGAAGGCGGTGACGTCTTGCACACCGTCACCGCCGATCGCGGCTGCTTTGCCTGCATGCTGGGCGGTGTGGACAGGAAAACGCTGTTCATCACCGCAGCCGAGTGGCGCGGCTTCGAGCATATGACAAGCGACGCGCGCACTGGCCAGGTGCTCGGCATCGAAGCGCCGGCACCGGGCGTCGGCTGGCCAGGCTAGAGTCCAGGCACGCGCTGATAGTTGGCGATGTCGGCGCGCACACCGAGCCGGGCGATCGTCTCCCGCGGGTTGAAGGCGACGCGCTCGTGCGCCGCCTTCACGATCGGCACGACATTGTCGACGGCGGCCTGGCTTTCCCATTCGACGATGGTGACGAGGTTGAATTCGCCCGGCCCGGAGAATTGCTCGAGCAGGAAATCCTGGACGAAGCCCTGCTGCAGACGCAGCAGTTCATGCGTCATCTTCACTTTAGCCAGAATTTCATCGCGGGCATTGGCGGGCACGACGAACTTGTCGACCCTGAACACGCTGCCGCCGTTAACATCTTGATTCCTAAAGCTCATATCCATTTGATTCCGTCCTCGACGATGCTGTTTTGCGGCTCTCGAGCGACGGGTCTACAATCTCAACTTAAGTTGAGGTCAAGAGGCTTTTTGAGTTACGACACCTCTGATGTGCGCCGGCGCACGACGACACCCAGTTCGTCGCTTTCTCGGGCAATGCGCAGCCGCTCCTCGGCTTCGGTCGCCTCGCGCTGGCGGTCCCACATCGAGGCGTAGAGACCGTGCTTTCGCATCAGCTCGACATGGGTCCCGCGCTCGGCGATCTGGCCATCCTTGAGCACGATGATCTCGTCGGCCGAAATCACCGTCGACAGGCGGTGGGCGATGACAATGGTGGTGCGGCCCTTGCTGACCAGGTCGAGCGCGGCCTGGATCTCCTGCTCGGTGTGGCTGTCGAGCGCGGAAGTGGCCTCGTCGAGCATCAGGATCGGCGGCGCCTTCAGGATGGTACGGGCGATCGCCACGCGCTGCTTCTCGCCGCCGGAAAGTTTCAGCCCGCGCTCGCCGACCATCGACTTGTAGCCGTCGGGCAGCTTCTCGATGAACGGTCCGATCTGGGCGAGTTCGGCGGCCTTGCGCACCTCCTCCTCGCCGGCGCCGACACGGCCGTAGCGGATGTTGTAGGCAATGGTGTCGTTGAACAGCACTGTGTCCTGCGGCACCATGCCAAGCACCGCGCGCAGGCTGTCCTGCGTCACGTCCCTCACATCCTGGCCATCGATCAGCACCTGGCCACCCTGCACGTCGTAAAAGCGGAACAGCAGCCGCGAAATGGTCGACTTGCCGGCACCCGACGGCCCGACAATGGCGACCGTCTTGCCGGCCGGCACCTCGAAGGAGACGCCCTTCAGGATCTTGCGGTTCGGATCGTAGGAAAAGTGGACGTCGCGGAACTCGACCTTGCCGGCGCTCACGGCCAGCGGCTTGGCGTTGGGCTTGTCGACGATCTCCTGCGGCACGTCGAGCAGGTCGAACATGTGCTCGATGTCGGTCAACCCTTGCCGGATCTCGCGATAGATGAAGCCGATGAAGTTGAGCGGCACGGAAAGCTGCACCAGCATGGCATTGATGAAAACGAAATCGCCGACGCTCTGGGTGCCGGCCTGCACCTCCAGCGCCGACATGCACATGACGACGACCGTGCCGACGCCGAAGATGAGGCCCTGGCCAAAGTTCAGCCAGCCGAGCGAGGTCCAGGTCTTGGTGGCGGCGATCTCGTAGCGAGCCATCGAGCGGTCGAAGCGCTCGGCCTCCATGCGCTCGTTGGTGAAATACTTGACCGTCTCGAAATTGAGCAGCGAGTCGATCGCCTTGGTGTTGGCGTCCGTGTCGCTGTCGTTCATGTCGCGGCGGATCGAGATGCGCCAGTCGCTCGCCTTGACCGTGAACCAGACGTAGAGGCAGACGGTGATCGCCACCACGGCCACATATTTCCAGCCATAGGTGAAACCGAATATGCCAGCGGTCAGCGCGAATTCGAGAATGGTCGGCGCCGTGTTGAGCATGATGAAGCGCACGATCGTCTCGATGCCCTTGGTGCCGCGCTCGATGATGCGCGACAGGCCACCGGTGCGGCGCTCGAGGTGGAAGCGCAGCGACAGCTGATGCATGTGCACGAAGGTGCGGAAGGCAAGCTGGCGCACCGCATGCTGGCCGACGCGGGCAAACAGCGCATCGCGCAGCTGGTTGAAGCCAAGCTGGACGAGCCTCAGCACGTTATATGCAATGACCAGCATCACCGGGGCGAGCATGATCGAGGGCAGCGGCGGGGGCGTTTTGAAGCCTCCCGCCAGCGCATCGGTTGCCCATTTGAAGAAATAGGGACCGGCGACCAGCGTCACCTTGGCCACGACCAGCAGCAGCGTCGCCCAGGTCACCCTTGCCCTCAGGTCGGCGCGGTCGGCCGGCCACATATAGGGCCAGAGGTTACGCAATGTCGTGAGAGTCGAGGTGTCGGCGGAGACGGTTTTTTCAGCCACTTTTCTTGCCTTTTGGGTCAGAGGGTCAGCGGCCGGAGCAGCAGGAATTGATGAGCGCGCCCAGCGATGCCGATAGATCGGCAAGTGCCGCGCGATCGACAGCATAGCGCGATCGCTGGCGGTCGGGCTCGAACCGGACGAGACCGACCTCGACCAATATTTTCAGATGCTGGGACACGGTCGACTGCGCCAGATCGAAATGGTCGACGACCTCACGGCAGCAGCAGGAACTGCTGGCGGACAGATGCCTCAGTATCTCGATCCGCGCCGGATGGGAGAGTGCCGCGAACCGCGCCGCGACAGCGCGGCTGTCCACGATGCAGCCTGGCGGTGCGGTGGCGGCGTGGTCTGGTACAGAGGTATAGTCGGTCATCGTTCATCGGCGATAGACGATGAACGATGCCAGGGCAAGCTAGGCCGATGGGTAGATCGCCGGAATCGCCGATCTCTTCCTATTCCGTCTTCGGTGCCGTCGTTGCCTGCTCGCCCATCGCCTTGAGGTCGGCGGCTTCGCCTTCCTTCGACTTTTCCGGGACCTTGAACACCTGGCCGGGCCAGATGCGGTCAGGATTCCTGATCTGGTCCTGGTTGGCGAGGTAGATGGTGGAGTAGCGCGCGCCATGGCCGTAGACACGCCGCGATATCCGCCACAGCGTGTCGTTGCGGCGGATGATGACGGCGCCGTCGGCATGTTCGAGCTTGGGCGACACCACTTCAGGCACGTCGCTTGGCGGTGTTGCCGCCGCGACGACCGCCGGAGCCTCGGCGGCAGGCGCCGCCGGTGCAGTCTCGGCCGGAGCGGCGGCAACGGCCGGAACCCGGGCGGCTGGAGCCGGCGCGGTTTCCGCCGGAGCAGCGGCGGCAACAGCAGGCGCCACAGGCGCCGGAGCGGCTGGTGCTTCCGCGGCAGCAGGTGCGGCCGGCTTGACGTCGGCCGGCTTCGTTTCGGCAGGCTTGGTCTCGGCCGGCGCAACGGCGGCGACCGCCTCGCCGGGCTCGCGCTCGAAGGGCACGGCCGCGCGAGCCACCACCTTCACGCCGTCGGCATCGAGGCCGTCGACATGGATCGTATAGCTGCCGACCGGAATGTCGCGCGTCGCCTCGACCAGGAAATGGCCGTCCGGCGACGTCTGTGCATCCCCGAGCAGGATGTCGTTGGCGTAGGCGCGCACCTTGCGGCCGGGATCGGCGAGGCCGGCGACAAAGATCTTGTTACCGTCGATCTCAACGGCCTCGACGACGATCTTGGGCTCAGCCACGGCGGACGCGGCAGGTGCCGCTGGAGCGGGTTTAGCCTCAACCACGGCTGGCGCGGTCGGCGCCGGCGCGGCGGGCGCCGGAGTGACAGTCGCGGGCGCCTCGGCAGACGGAGCGGCGGCCTGCTCGCCGGTTGCCGGCGCCGGCTTTGTCTCGGGCGCGGGAACGGTCAACAGTTCGGCCGGCTTGCCCGGCTCCTCGACCATGGCCAGCACCTGGCCAGCGGCATTGGCGGGCACCGAGACCACGGCGGTCTGCGCCGAAGCAGTCACGACCGTGGCGACCGTCGACCGCAGGGCAATCGTATAGTCGCCGGGCTTCAAGGGATCGTCGAGCACGATGACAAAGGCACCGTCGGGACCAGCGACCGTGGAGCCGATCACCGTCGCGCCATTGAGGATTTCGACCTTCGAGTTGGGCGCAGCGTTGCCGGCAACGACGATCGAGCCGTTGCTCTCGACGCGCACGACGTCGAAAGTCGGCGCGATCGGGCCGGCCGGCGCAGCGGCAGCAGGGGCCGCCGCATCGGTTGCGGGTGCTGCCGGGGGCGCGGCTTCCGTCGCGGGCGCGGCAGGCGCCGTCGCCTGGGGTGCCGCGGCCGGTGCTGCCGGCACCGCCGGAGCCGGCAGACGCCCTTCCGTGCCGGGATCCGCCGGCTTGGGCGCCTCGGGCGGCGTCAAGGCCGCGACTTGCGCCGGCGGCGCTGGATGAAGATACGGGTCGAGTGCGCCCGATACATAGGCGGTTCCCGCCGCCGCGACGGTCCCACCCGCCGCGAACAGGAACGCCTTCAATGGATTAATTGCCATATTTGCCTACCCCTTAGCCACCTAACGCCGGTCTAGCGTGTTTTGCCAATGCCGACAAGAAAAACGGGCCGACACGAAAAAGCCCGCCCTTGTCAGGCCTTGGGGCTTGACCAGGCTTTCAGACCCAATCACCAATCATCCGTATGAACACGATTCGATCCGTCTGCGTCTATTGCGGCTCGTCTCCGGGCCGCGATGAAATCTATGCCAAGGCCGGTCACCTGCTTGGACGCTCAATCGCCAAGGCAGGTCTGCGGCTGGTCTATGGCGGCGGCACCAAGGGCATCATGGGCGCCGTGGCCGAAGGCGCGCTCAAGGCCGGCGGCAAGGTGACGGGCATCATTCCGCGCTTCCTCATCAACAGGGAAGCAACCGAAACCGCGCTTGACGGGCTCGACGAGCTGCTGATCACCGACAACATGCACGAGCGCAAACACAAGATGTTCGAGAAATCCGACGCCTTTGTGGCGCTGCCCGGCGGCATCGGCACAGTCGAGGAGATCGTCGAGATCATGACCTGGGCGCAACTCGGCCATCACCGCAAGCCGATCGTCTTCGGCAATGTCAAAGGTTTCTGGGACCCGATGCTGTCGTTGCTTGATCACATGGCGGCGGAAGGCTTCATTCACACCGCGCAGCGTGTGAAGCCGCTGGTCGTCAACGACCCCGAGGCCATCGTCGCCGCCATCATGGTGGCCGGGTCCTCGGTCGACGCGCCGACGGAAGGCGTCCAGTCGGTGATCGACAAGATGTAGAATGAGGGGAGTAAGGGAAAGGGTTACGCCCCAGAGACTGCAGTCCTACTCCCCTACTCCCCTACTCCCCTACTCCC